>NZ_JCBDHE010000001.1:0-13821 GCF_059834225.1 Vibrio sp. R10-SG3-ISO3
TGCAACTTTCCCACAGGTAGTTCCAGCACCTGGTAAACCCCAAGCGTGTACAGAAGAGAAAGAGTTCACGGCGAAAAATGGCGACGATTACCAATTAGGCTGTTGCTACACTATGGGCAACTAAGCGCCACTCTAGTACAAAGTCAAAAAAGGATACGTCATGCGTATCCTTTTTAGGTTATTGGGTTTGGCTTTTGAGCCACACTGCTAAAAATGAAGTTGAATGACAGACGTGACAACGGCACCTGGACGGCGAACGCCTTCAATTTCGACTTTGATCTCGCGCTCCACCTCTAATCCTTTACGGATCGGCGTGACCTTAGACAAAGTACTGACCGCACGGACTCGGTTGCCAGCTTTGACAGGGTAAGGGAAACGCACTTGGTTCAACCCAATGTTGACGACCATCTTAGCCGTCGGGAATAGGTTGTTGTCTGGATCGACACTGTCGGTCAATTTTGGCAGCAAAGCCAAGGTCAGAAAACCGTGAGCGATGGTTGTTTTGAATGGCGATTCACTGGCCGCACGCTCAGGATCGGTATGGATCCACTGCATGTCTTCCGTGACCAGACCAAATTGGTTGATGCGCTCTTGTGAGACATCGAGCCATTCACCCGTATGAATGATCTCGCCTAATTGAGTCTGTAGCTCATCAAAGACAGCTTGGGCTTGCGGTTTAAGTTCGATTGGCTTCTCAACAGGCTCAGATGCCTCATCGTTCACTGCGGGTTGTTGAAGATCGCGCAGTCGAGTGAACAATTGACGGTTATTGGCCTTGCTTAAAAAGTCTCCCCAGTACTCACGTACTGCAGGCGACATCCATTGCATGAGATCAGAATGATGCTTTGAAATTGACTCACCACGATGTTTGAACAAGTCAGCAACTTTCATAACAGCCTCGAATTTATACAGAATACCTAACGAACTCTCTAATTTTGAATTAGTTCACATTATTGTTCAAATACTTTCGGGCGCACATGTGTTAACTGAACAGTGTTTTAATTAATAAATTCAAATAATTAACAATAAAACACTATTTTATTGGCTCATTAAAATTAGAGCTACAACACTAGTGTTTCAAACCAATGACACCCGTTAATTGGCTAAAAAATCACAGTAGAGAGACAGTTTTTGCTCACATTGTCATCACTCGAACAATTCAAAGCAAATTAGCACTTTACAACCTTTCTCCAAGTACCTAATATACGCCTCACCGACGGAGAGATGGCTGAGTGGTTGAAAGCACCGGTCTTGAAAACCGGCATACGTTAATAGCGTATCTAGGGTTCAAATCCCTATCTCTCCGCCACTATTCTAGAAAAAACCGCTGTTTTTACAGCGGTTTTTTCGTTTCTGGGATCTGGTTTTTCTTTTCGAGACACTCTATGTTGAATAGAGTAAGTACCATAGGAAAGGGAACGCATGCCGCTTAGACCATTCAACAAAGGTGACATTGACCAACTCATTGCTTGGATCGATTCTTCTTCGCTCAATTACCAATGGGGCGGGCCTACCTATCAATTCCCCCTTACGAAAAGACAGATCGTTAGACACATTAAACGTCAAGAAGTGACGCCATTTCTCTATGAACGTGATGATCAGAGAGTTGGTGTTGCCGAACTGTTTTTTGTTGAAGAGGGACACTATCGCATATGCCGTGTGTTTGTCAGTGATTCACACAGAGGCCAAGGCGTGGCCAAGCAGATGCTTAAGGCGCTGATCATTCACGCGGCGACAACACTGATGGTCCGAAAACTCTCTCTGGTTGTGTTTGCACACAATCACCCCGCTATCCGCTGTTATCAATCCCTTGGTTTCGAAACGGTGTCGTTTGAGCAAGGTGCACGAAAGCATGAAGGTGTGTCTTGGGATTTGATCAAAATGGAAAAATACTTAGATCATGAAATTGACCAAGCGCGTTAGCACTTGGTCATTATCATTATCGCTTAATTCACCACTTCAGACCAAGCGAGCACGCCACGCACGGCGCGTTTCCAACCACTGTAGCGGGCTTCACGTTTCTCCGGATCATCGTGAGGGATAAAGGTATGATCGATTTCGGCTTTGTTGGAGACTTCCTCCAAACCATCCCAGAATCCGACCGCAATACCGGCTAAGTATGCGGCGCCTAGTGCGGTCACTTCGGTTACTTTTGGTCGCTGAACTTGGGTGTTTAAGATGTCAGCTTGGAATTGCATCAAGAAGTTGTTCGCCACAGCGCCGCCATCGACTCGGAGTGTGGAGAGTTTGATGCCAGAATCGGCTTGCATCGCATCAATCACATCGCGGCTTTGATAGGCGATACTCTCGAGAGTGGCACGAATGATGTGATTCGAACCTGTGCCTCGCGTCATTCCGACAATGGTGCCGCGAGCATACGCATCCCAATACGGCGCACCCAACCCAGTAAACGCCGGCACCACGTACACGCCATTGGATGAGTCTACTTTGGTCGCGAAGTACTCTGAATCGTGGGCATCTTCGAGCAATTTCATTTCATCTCTGAGCCACTGAATCGACGCACCGCCCATAAAGACAGAGCCTTCGAGTGCGTAGGCGACTTCACCTTTTGGCCCGCAAGCAAGGGTCGTGAGGAGGCCATTTTTCGAGGTGACTTTCTCATGACCGGTATTCATCAGTAGGAAGCAGCCGGTTCCGTAGGTGTTCTTGGTTTGGCCGGGCTCGACACACATTTGACCAAACAGCGCCGCTTGTTGATCGCCAGCGATACCGGCAATAGGGATGCGAGTGCCGCCTTTACCGCCAATATTAGTTTTGCCATACACTTCTGAAGACGGTCTCACCTCAGGCATCATGGATAGGGGAATGTGGAACTCTTGCAAGATGCGTTCATCCCACTTAAGGGTGTTGATGTTAAACAACATGGTACGAGAGGCGTTGGTGTAATCGGTGACGTGCACACGCCCTTGAGTCATCTTCCAAACCAGCCAGGTATCAACGGTGCCAAACAGCAACTTCCCTTCGTTCGCCAGATCGCGGGCGCCTTCAACATTGTCGAGAATCCATTTGACTTTGGTGCCGGAAAAATACGGGTCTAACACCAGGCCAGTGTTCTCTTTGATGTAGCTTTCAAGGCCGGAACGTTGCTTCAACTCTTTGCACAAGTTGGCTGTACGACGACATTGCCAGACAATCGCATTGTAGATGGGGGCACCGGTCTCTTTGTTCCATACCACGGTGGTTTCACGCTGATTGGTGATACCAATCGCGGCGACCTGATCTGAGGTGATGCCTTTTTGCCCTAGCGCTTCGATGAGTGTCGAGCTCTGTGTGGCATAGATTTCCAGTGGGTCATGTTCTACCCAGCCGGCTTCGGGATAAATTTGCGTGAATTCGCGCTGTGCGACGCTGACGATGTTGGCGTCGTGATCCAGTACAACGGCGCGAGAACTGGTAGTTCCTTGGTCAAGAGCAACAATATATTGAGTAGTCATGGGGTAATCCTTGTTATCACGTTATGCTTTTTTGTAGGTAGACCTTGTCGAGTTGACGAGGCACCGCGTGCATTATGGGTGCACTTCATTATCTTCAACGACGCAATCATCACATTGCGCTGGGCTGGTGCAGCCGCCATCGTCGGGGAGGTACGCGCCGATGACTTTCGGGTACAGCCAGCCGCCAAAGCAGGCGCCAGCGATGGGTGCGATGATGGGGACGATGAAATAAGGAATCTCTTTCGCGCCAGTGAGGGCGTAGTCCCAGCCCGCTAAGAAAGAGAACAGTTTAGGACCAAAATCGCGCGCGGGATTCATCGCAAAGCCGGTCAAAGGACCTAATGAACCGCCAATTGTTGCGACCAGTAAGCCAATCAATAGCGGCACCATCGCCCCGCGAGATTCACCACCGTTGTTGGAATCACCAAAGGCCAAAATGCCAAACATCAGCACGGCGGTGATGGAAAATTCCACGGCCATCGCACCGCCAAAGGAGAGCGATGGGTTAGGGAAGGTGGAGAAAATACCGGCGGTTGCCAGCGCTTCAGGCGTGTCTCTTGCGATGCCGTTGGCCAGTTCCCATTCGACGAACAGATTGCCATATAAGCCATAGATGAGCGCCGCCGCGCAAAACGCGCCAGCGATTTGTGAGCCGATGTAGGGGATGACTTTGTGTTTTTCAAACCCATGGAAAGCCGCAAGCGCGATGGTCACCGCTGGGTTAATATGCGCACCCGATACACCTGCGGTGCAGTACACCGCCAGAGCGACCGCCATGCCCCATACAATGCTCACTTCCCACTGACCAAATTGAGCGCCTGTCAGTACTAACGCTGCCACGCAGCCCACCCCCCAGAAAATGAGTAATCCGGTTCCTATAAACTCGGCAATACACTGCCCTAATAGAGTGTGATCTTTACGTATAGCCATAATGATGTCCTTAAGGTTGGATGTTGGTTCGGTACAACAAAAACCGATTGAGCGCGAGTGAGTGTATAGAAAAGGTTGGATATGAAACGGTACTTCGCTCTCATATGAAGTTAATTTGAGCGAAAATGTTTTTATTTTGTTCGTTTTTGTTATCTATTCCACATAAATATCATGGTTAATTGGTGGTGTTAAGTAATAGTTAATCAGGGATTACGTAGAAATACGCGTTTTTAGTACTTTACTATTAGTGTTTTACCTGATTATTCACCAGTTGTTCATTAAAACTGTCAATTGTTCTCTTACTCCATCTATGTTGTGAAAATACTCAATTAATGCTCGTTCGAGCATTTGTGAGTGTGATCTCGAAATGATAGTCACAAACCGTGCGAGACTAAAAGCAGAATAGACAAACGGGAGTCGGCGATGGCAACGCGATTTGAAACTCAGGTGGTCATTATTGGCGGCGGCGCAACGGGAGCAGGGATCATGCGTGACTGCGCGTTGCGCGGCATCGATTGTATTTTGGTCGAGCGTGATGATTTGGCTGCGGGCACCTCGGGGCGCAATCACGGTTTACTCCATTCCGGTGCGCGTTATGCGGTGACGGATGCGCATTCGGCGAGAGAGTGCATTCAAGAAAATCGGATCCTTAAACGCATTGCGCGCCATTGTGTTGAAGACAGCAGCGGGTTATTTATCTCATTACCAGAAGATGGTCTTGAGTACCAAAAAACCTTTGTCGACGCATGCCAAGCCGCTGACATAGAGACAAGACTTCTCAGTGCTAAAGAGGCGCTTAAACTGGAACCCAATGCAAATCCAAGCCTGCTCGGCGCGGTGCAAGTGCCCGATGGCACTTTGGATCCGTTTCGTTTGTGTGCCGCCAATGTGCTTGATGCCAAAGATCACGGCGCGCGTTTATTTACCCATACTCAGGTCACGTCGCTTATTCGAGTTGCAGATCAAGTGCTGGGTGTACGCTGCCAAAATAGACGCACGGGCGAGTCCTTTGAGATCTGGGCTGATCAGGTGGTCAATGCTGCGGGCATTTGGGGGCAGACTATTTGCGAATACGCCGATCTCAATATCACCATGTTCCCAGCGAAAGGCTCGCTGTTGGTGCTCGATTATCGTATCAATAATGTGGTGTTAAATCGGTGTCGTCAGCCTGCTGACGCCGACATCCTGATCCCCGCTGATACGATTTCGCTTATCGGTACTACATCAGAGCACATTGATTACGATCAGATCGATCGCCTAGAAGTGAGCGCCAAAGAAGTGGATTTGCTGTTAGAAGAAGGGGCGAAACTTGCGCCGATCATGGCGCAGAGTCGTGTGCTGCGCGCTTATGCGGGGGTGCGTCCTTTGGTCTCGTTGGATGACAATGGCAGTGGCCGAAATATCAGCCGTGGTATTGTGTTAGTGGACCATGAAAGTCGCGACGGCCTAAAAGGCTTCACGACCATTACCGGTGGTAAGTTGATGACCTACCGCTTGATGGCCCAAATGACCACGGATTTGATTGCCACTAAATTAGGTCATGTGGCGGAGTGTGACACTCACCGCCGTCCGCTGCCCGGCTCTGAACCTCTTCAAACCGCTAAGCGTCGCCATGCATTGCAGGCCAAACCGGCAGAATTAGCCGCGGTGGATCGCCACGGTCAACGCGTTATCAGCTATCTCAAGAAAACCCCGCAAAGCCAAAGCGTGATATGTGAGTGTGAAATGGTCACCAGTGGCGAAATCGAATACGCGATTAAAGAGCTTGATGTTCACAACCTGACTGATCTTCGCCGCCGCACGCGTCTTGGAATGGGACCCTGCCAAGGGGAGCTTTGCACCTACCGCGCGGCGGGTCTTTTCGATGAGTTTACCCAATGCAGCGGAATAGAATCAGGTGAGCTGTTGGTCGAGTTTCTTGAAGAGCGCTGGAAAGGGGTGAAACCGATTTTATGGGGAGATGCGCTGCGTGAGGCCGAGTTCAGTTATTGGGTCTACCAGGGCCTATTGGGTATCGAACCCACCGACTTTAACGCACAGTTAACCTGCAACGAGGAGGCGACAGATGCTCAATTATGATGTGGTTGTGATGGGCGCAGGACTATCCGGCCTAAGTGCCGCTCTGCGCTGTTTGCAATTGGGCCTTAAGACGGCGGTGGTCTCTAGTGGGCAAAGTGCGATGCATTTTTCATCAGGCTCGATTGATCTGCTCGCCCACTCGCCAGTGACGGGGCAGGCGGTGCGCTTACCGTACCCCGCGATAGACGAACTGACGCAAGCTTGCCCAATGCATCCCTACGCTAAATTAGGCGCAGACAAAGTGCGACAAGCGATGCAATGGTTCGGCGCTATGATGGCTGAGCAAGGCTTGCCGATGCGCACCTTAGGTCAAGAAGAAAACCACTTGAGACTCACAACGGTGGGTACGCTTAAACCGACGTGGTTTTCTCAGCCTTATGCGTTGTGTACGGATTTTGATCGGTCAGCGCTCAGCGCTTTTCACCGAATTACTGTGGTCTCGATAGCGGGCTTTCGAGATTTTCACCCTAACATGACTCGTGATTACCTTGCGCAGCAACCGATGTTCACAGGCAAAACCATCCGCAGTATCACTGTAGACCTGCCTTCGCTGCGTGGGTTTGGCCGTCAATGTGGCGATCTGCGCTCTATTGATTTATCGCGCTTATTGCGACAGCCCCACGTCCTGAACGAATTCGCTCACCAACTTTTACGTGTGTCTCAAGCGGATGATGCCGTGGTGATACCTGCCGTGCTCGGAAATGGCGATGGGCTCATCCTCCTTGAACGGCTGAGAGCGCAGACACAGCGACAGTTATTTGAAGTGGCGACCATGCCACCATCGTTGATGGGCATACGCATTGAAGAGTGTTTGACTCGCGCGGTTCGTGAGTTGGGGGGCGTGGTGCTCAAAGGTGACAGCGTGGTTGGCGGCGAGCTCATCGAGTCGGCATCGGGATATCAGCTGGAGCAGATTTATACCCAGAAAATGAGCAAGACGCCATTGCGTGCGGCTCACTATATTATGGCGACCGGCAGTTTCTTTAGTGGTGGACTGGTGGCTGAGAGACAAGCCGTGCAGGAGCCGCGTTTTCACTTTGACGTTAGTGCCGATGACGAGCGTGACCACTGGGCCAATAACGCGTTTTTTGCTGCCGACTCCCAACCTTTCTTGGCGTTTGGCGTCAAGACCAATGCCGATTTTTCCCCTCTACTGAATGGCGAGACGGTGCGTAACGTGCGTTGCGTTGGCGCTCTGTTGCGGGGCTTTGATCCGATTAAGCAAGGTTGCGGGGGCGGCGTCGCCATCAGCACCGCTTATCACGTAGCCACTGCAATCGCAAAGAGCCATCAACACGCAGCTTTTAAAGAGGAGGTTGAGGTATGAACGCTCAAGTTGGTCAATTGTCTTTTGAAAACTGCATCAAATGCACGGTGTGCACCGTGTATTGCCCGGTCGCCAAGACCAACCCTCTTTACCCCGGTCCGAAACAGTGTGGCCCGGATGGCGAACGCTTGCGCATCAAAAGCCCAGATTACTATGATGAGGCCCTGTCGATGTGCACCAACTGCAAGCGCTGCGAAACCGCTTGTCCTTCTGGGGTGCGCATTGGTGATTTGATCGCGAACGCCAAAGGCTCCTTAGGGAAAAAAACGCTTAGCCCCAAAACCGTACGTGATTATGTGCTCAGCCACACCGACTTGTTCGGTTCACTGGCCACGCCGATGGGACACGTTGTCAACAAGATGACGCAACTGATTCCAGTCAAAACCATTTTGGAAAAAACCTTAAGGGTGGATCACCACAAGTCCTTACCTAAATATGCCCAAGGCACGTTTCGCGCATGGTTTAAAAAGCAGAGGTCGTCACAAGCAAAGTTTTCCCGACATGTGAGCTATTTTCACGGCTGCTATGTCAATTACAACCATCCGCAACTGGGCAAAGATGTGGTCGAGGTCCTGAATGCGATGAATTATGGCGTGACCTTACTCGATAAAGAAAAGTGCTGTGGCGTACCTTTGATTGCCAATGGTTTTTTAGATAAAGCGCGCAAAAACGCGCGAACCAACGTTGAGCAGATGACCGCTGCGTTACATGGCTCCAGCCACGGCGTGATCTCAACGTCATCCAGTTGCTGTTTAGCATTGAAAGAAGAGTACCCTCACGTGCTAGGGGTTGAGAATGATGCCATTGTCAACGACGTACATTTTTTCAGTCGTTTTTTTCTGCGCGCGTTTGAGCAAGGCGAGGGACCGACACTCAAACCATTAAATAAAGTGGTGGTGTACCACACGCCGTGTCACATTGAGCGGAGCGGTGAGCATCTTTTTACCATCGAACTGCTTAAACGGATCCCCGGTCTAACCGTGATAGTGTTAGACAGTCAGTGCTGCGGATTAGCGGGTACTTATGGATTCAAATCGGAAAATTACGCCACCTCAATGGCGATAGGGGCGCCTTTATTTGCGGCGATGGAAGAATCCGGTGCGGACTACGCGATAACCGACTGTGAGGCGTGTAAATGGCAGATTGAAGAAAATACTTCCCTCGCGTGTCACCATCCAATGACGTTGTTGGCGATGGCGCTTGAGTCTCAATCTCCTTATCCAAACAATTAAAGACGACACATTCGATGGCTTAGCGCTATGATGTCAAAGAACAGACAATCAAAAGGATAGGGCGATGAAGTGGTGGCTAGGCGTGAGTATGGTGCTATTGGCATCAGTGGTGAATGCAGAGGAGGAGGCGCATCAGCCCTTTGTACAGGTGTCGATGACATTAGAGTTGGAGGGAGTTGAGCGGGCATTGGATGACACCCGACAGTCGTTAGATACCATTGGTAGCGCGCTTGCAGACATCGCGCAAAGTGAGCACTTGACAGGGCAACAGCAAGAAAAACTCGACCAAACCATTGGCAATCTCAACGAATTGGTATTGCTCTCTAGACAGTCTATGGAGGCACTGCCAAGCGCATTTCAGCACTCTAAGCAGACCATCGCCACGAAAAGTCAGCAGTTCTTTGATGAGCTGCGCCAGCAAGTGCTGGTGGCGATCGCACTGATTGGAGTGGTCATCATCGGGATAATATCGGCCATTTTTTGGTTCGTGTTGCGTCCGATGCAAGCGACACTGCTCGGCGCGACTTCACATCTCTCCTCAATGGCCGGAGCAATAAAGACCACAGCACAGGCGCTAGACTCGATCTCTCAGCAGCAAGAGGAGATCGCCAAACGGATAGAATCGGCGCAGTCTTGATCGCGTTGATCTCATCGTGAACAGAGTGACGTGACGGTAAAGTAAGAGTGACCGCTTCATTTGGATTGCACGTAAAACCCTCGAACAATGAGGAGTACACATGCAATCTATCAACGTCGTCTGGTTTAAGCGCGATTTGCGGCTGAGCGATCATGAGCCACTAAATCGCGCTTTAAAAACAGGAAGACCGACATTACTTTTGTATCTATTTGAGCCTGAGTTGCTCGGCAATCCCCACTACAGTGAGCGGCATTGGCGCTTTGTGTGGCAGTCACTACAAGATCTCAATCAGCGACTGGCCCCCTTTGAGGGTGAGGTTCACTGCCTGCAAGGTTCAGCAGAAGCGTGTTTCGAGGCGTTGGCGGAGTGTTACACCATTGCCGCCGTCTATTCCCATCAAGAAATTGGTTTAGATGTGACTTTCCAACGAGATCGGCGCATGAGCCAATGGTTCAAACAAAAAGAGATTGCTTGGTTTGAATCGCCGATGGGCGCAGTGATTAGGGGAGCGAAGAATCGAGACGGTTGGGATCAACATTGGTCATCCGTAATGCGCACACCGATTGAATCTGTGCCGCTTTCCGACGGCAATATCGCTCAACTCGATAAACGCTGCCAGCAATGGCGTGTGGATCCCCCTGAGGCTTGGCAACAGAAAGTGAGTGGCTTTCAAACTGGTGGCGTGACGATGGCGTGGCGTACATTAGAAGATTTTTTTGATCGCCGAGCGACTTCGTACTATCGAAGTATCTCAAGCCCTACGGCTGCTCGACATGCGTGCAGTCGATTGTCACCTTATCTGGCTTGGGGCAATCTGTCGTTGCGCGAAGTCTATCAAGCACTGCTGGCTCATTGGCATAGTCCGGGGTTGAGGCGAAGCATGGTCGCCTTCTCTTCGCGGCTACATTGGCATTGCCATTTCATGCAAAAGTTTGAGTCTCAGTGTGAGATGGAGTTTGTTTGTGTCAATAGGGCGTATGACGCCTTGTTGGCCAATGAGTGCGTGGAAAGCACAACGAAACTCAATGCATGGAAAGAAGGGCGAACCGGAATACCCTTGGTGGATGCCAGCATGCGTTGTTTGCATCGTACGGGGTACTTGAACTTTCGTATGCGTGCGATGTTGGTCAGTGTGTTGACGCATCACATGAACATCGATTGGCGATTGGGCGCTGCCCATTTGGCGCAGCTGTTTCTCGACTTTGAACCGGGCATTCATTATCCCCAGTTTCAAATGCAAGCCAGTGTCACGGGCACCAATACCATTCGCATTTACAACCCGGTCAAACAGGCGCAGGAGCACGATAGCGCCGGAAAATTTATCTACCGGTGGATACCGGAGCTTTCAGAGGTGCCCACACCGCTGCTGTTCAAACCGTGGACCATGAGTGCAATGGAAGCCGCGTTGTATCAGCTGCCCCAAGAGAGCCCTTATCTCAGGCCAGTGATTGATCTCGATGCTGCGGCCAGTGAAGCGCGAGAGCGTTTATGGGGTTGGAAAAAGCGTCTAGATGTTAAACGTGAGGGACGTAAGGTGCTTGCCACTCATGTTCGTGCTTCGTCAAAAGTCAACGCGCGGTGATCAATACACGGTGATCGATAGCGAGTTGACCGCGTACGAATCGCCATCAGTAATGTCGATGACACGCAGGTAGAACAAGCATGATAGAGAAAGAGTGGAGCGCAGACGATATTGACCAAATGGCGCCGCGTAGCCGTGCTAGGTTAATCAATTCCTTGACAGGTTTTAAGAGCGCTAATCTGATTGGCTCCACGGATGGGCAGGGGAACGACAATCTTGCTATTGTCAGCTCGGTGATTCATTTTGGCTCTAACCCGCCGCTACTTGGTTTTGTGTCGAGGCCAAGGCCTGCGCAACGCGACAGCTTAAATAACATCCTCACTACGGGTGTGTTTACCATCAACTCAGTGACACGCGAGTGCGCACTGCAGGCCCATCAAACCTCGGCGCGTTATCCTTGTGACGTAAGCGAGTTCGATGAAACGGGGCTGACTCGCTATTACCATGATCATTTCGCAGCGCCTTTCGTACTCGAAAGCCCAATAAAAATCGGATTAAAATTGGTTGAGCATATGGTGATTCAAAGCAATCAAACAGAAATGTTGATTGGTGAAGTGGTCAGATTATTGCTGCCGGAGCAGGCAGTGATGCCCGATGGGTATCTTGACCACGAGCAGTTGGAAACCGTGACCATCTCGGGTCTGGATAGTTACCACGTCACGCAGAGAGTTCATCGATTGAGTTATGCAAAACCAGACCAACCGCTTCACCCCCTTACCCTAGAGGGCGAACCCTCCTCATGGCAAGCGCTATACAGCGAAGAAGGTTTACCCTAACGCCAAACCACTATAAGGTGTTGATTCTTCATGTTGTGATACTCAAGGATTTGCCATGAACAGCACCATAGACACGTTATTGAATCACCGCTCCATTCGTCAGTTTACACCTGAGGCGATTGGCCCTAAGCAGCTTGACACTGTGCTCAAAGCGGGATTAGCGGCATCATCATCGAGCTTGTTGCAGGTGGTCTCAGTGATTCGCGTGACAGACCCTGAAAAGCGGGCACGTCTGGCCGAATTTGCCGGCCATCAATCTTATGTGGAGAGTGCGGCTGAGTTTCTCGTGTTCTGTATCGACTACCAGCGCCATGTAGAACTTAATCCAAACGTGCAGGCAGATTTTACCGAGCTGACGTTAATCGGTGCTGTCGATGCCGGCATTATGGCGCAAAACTGTTTGGTAGCGGCAGAGTCGATGGGGCTCGGTGGCGTTTACATTGGTGGTTTGCGCAATCGTGCGGCTGAGGTAGACGAGTTGTTGGGTTTACCACAGTACTGCGCGGTGTTATTTGGCATGTGCCTTGGATATCCCGCTCAAGACCCAGATCTAAAACCGAGATTGCCGCTGGAGGTGATTGTCCATCAAAATCACTACCACCCGCTCGATAAACAGGCCGTTGCACACTACGATGAGACCATGCACACCTATTATCAACAGCGCGCTAGCAACAATAAGCAGAGTGGCTGGTCAGAGCAAGTGACGGCCAAACTGTCGGGCGAATCTCGCCCGCACATCTTGGGGTACCTGAACAGTAAAGGGTTAGCAAAGCGCTAGCCCTTTATCCACCTCAGAGCTTAGCGAGCGGCGAACCTTTCGGTTTGCCGCTGTTGTTTTTTCTGTTGGCTTTTTTAACCAGTGCGATCAAGGTCGAGCTAGACCAAGTGCTGATTTGCGGTGAAAACTGACTGCGGTTCATAGCCTCCAACTCGGCGTGTATAGATCCTCGCAACTCTTCTGACATCGACACTTCATCCAACCAGATCGCTGCCAGACGGTTGGCTTGAACATAGTCTTGTTGGCGCAGCGCCTCAATCAACGAACCAGCGCTGTTTAGCGTAGGCTCATGGCTTTGTTGCTCAGTGGTTAGCGTGTGAAGCGCGCGTTTGGTGCGCCACCACAGCCCAAGGGTTATCAACCAACCTAGCGCGAGTAGCGCGCTCAGCGAAGGCCAAAAACCACGCTCAATGGTGGCAGTGGGTGTGACAGTCTCGACGGGCGCCGCAGCGGTAATTGAGGGCGCAGTAGAGGCATGGCTTGTGACGGCAGGCTTGATGCTCAGCGTTAAACCATCAACGATTGCTTGGCGCTGGGTCTGTGTGGTGGTGTCCCACCAATCCACGATGACCTCAGGTAGAGTGATCTCTCCGGTCAGTTGAGGGATCAATACTTGTTTCAACTCCATGCGAACGACACCTGGTTGTGGTTCGCTTACCTGCGGCTTTTCGGCGTATTGGCGCACAGACGATGGGTAGGTTATGGACAGGCTGGGTAACTGCTCAGCGCTGATCCCAGTGACCTCAAGGGTGAGGGTTCGCGTGATGGAATCGCCTAACTCTAAGTGGTTCGTTGTCTCACCGAGCTCACCTTGTGATGATTGCCACTGCTGACGCAGCGTCAGCTCTGAAGCAGGTAGCCAAGTGCCTTGATAGTCGCTTGGTTTATCCAATACGTTGATGGTGTACCCTTTCGCAGCAGTGCTGGCATCAATCAAGCGGGTACTCCCGTCACGCTCACTGCCGTAGACGATACTGCCGCGAAAGCCAATACTGTGCAGTGTTTGTGCACCCGGTGTGGTCGCC
>NZ_JCBDHE010000002.1:0-36991 GCF_059834225.1 Vibrio sp. R10-SG3-ISO3
AGAGCACTGTTAAGGCTAGGGGGTCATCCCGACTTACCAACCCTTTGCAAACTCCGAATACCAGTAAGTACTATCCGGGAGACACACGGCGGGTGCTAACGTCCGTCGTGGAGAGGGAAACAACCCAGACCGCCAGCTAAGGTCCCAAATTATTACTAAGTGGGAAACGATGTGGGAAGGCTTAGACAGCTAGGATGTTGGCTTAGAAGCAGCCATCATTTAAAGAAAGCGTAATAGCTCACTAGTCGAGTCGGCCTGCGCGGAAGATGTAACGGGGCTAAGTAATAAACCGAAGCTGCGGCAATACTTTTTAAGTATTGGGTAGGGGAGCGTTCTGTAAGCCGTTGAAGGTGTGTTGTAAAGCATGCTGGAGGTATCAGAAGTGCGAATGCTGACATGAGTAACGATAAAGGGGGTGAAAAACCTCCTCGCCGGAAGACCAAGGGTTCCTGTCCAACGTTAATCGGGGCAGGGTAAGTCGACCCCTAAGGCGAGGCCGAAAGGCGTAGTCGATGGGAAACGGGTTAATATTCCCGTACTTCAACTTATTGCGATGGGGGGACGGAGAAGGCTAGGTGGGCCTGGCGACGGTTGTCCAGGTTCAAGTGCGTAGGCTTGAGAGTTAGGTAAATCCGGCTCTCTTTAAGGCTGAGACACGATGTCGAGCGCCCAAGGGCGTGAAGTCATTGATGCCATGCTTCCAGGAAAAGCCTCTAAGCTTCAGATAAGTTGGAATCGTACCCCAAACCGACACAGGTGGTCGGGTAGAGAATACCAAGGCGCTTGAGAGAACTCGGGTGAAGGAACTAGGCAAAATGGTACCGTAACTTCGGGAGAAGGTACGCTCTTGACGGTGAAGTCCCTTGCGGATGGAGCTATTGAGAGTCGCAGATACCAGGTGGCTGCAACTGTTTATTAAAAACACAGCACTGTGCAAAATCGTAAGATGACGTATACGGTGTGACGCCTGCCCGGTGCCGGAAGGTTAATTGATGGGGTTAGACTTCGGTCGAAGCTCTTGATCGAAGCCCCGGTAAACGGCGGCCGTAACTATAACGGTCCTAAGGTAGCGAAATTCCTTGTCGGGTAAGTTCCGACCTGCACGAATGGCGTAATGATGGCCACGCTGTCTCCACCCGAGACTCAGTGAAATTGAAATCGCTGTGAAGATGCAGTGTACCCGCGGCTAGACGGAAAGACCCCGTGAACCTTTACTACAGCTTGGCACTGAACATTGAGCCTACATGTGTAGGATAGGTGGGAGGCTTTGAAACAGGTACGCCAGTATCTGTGGAGCCGACCTTGAAATACCACCCTTGTATGTTTGATGTTCTAACTTAGCCCCGTTATCCGGGGTGAGGACAGTGCCTGGTGGGTAGTTTGACTGGGGCGGTCTCCTCCCAAAGAGTAACGGAGGAGCACGAAGGTGGGCTAATCACGGTTGGACATCGTGAGGTTAGTGCAATGGCATAAGCCCGCTTGACTGCGAGAATGACAATTCGAGCAGGTGCGAAAGCAGGTCATAGTGATCCGGTGGTTCTGAATGGAAGGGCCATCGCTCAACGGATAAAAGGTACTCCGGGGATAACAGGCTGATACCGCCCAAGAGTTCATATCGACGGCGGTGTTTGGCACCTCGATGTCGGCTCATCACATCCTGGGGCTGAAGTCGGTCCCAAGGGTATGGCTGTTCGCCATTTAAAGTGGTACGCGAGCTGGGTTTAGAACGTCGTGAGACAGTTCGGTCCCTATCTGCCGTGGGCGTTGGAAGATTGAAGGGGGCTGCTCCTAGTACGAGAGGACCGGAGTGGACGAACCTCTGGTGTTCGGGTTGTGTCGCCAGACGCATTGCCCGGTAGCTAAGTTCGGAATCGATAACCGCTGAAAGCATCTAAGCGGGAAGCGAGCCCTGAGATGAGTCTTCCCTGATACTTTAAGTATCCTTAAGGGTTGTTCGAGACTAGAACGTTGATAGGCAGGGTGTGTAAGCGCTGTGAGGCGTTGAGCTAACCTGTACTAATTGCCCGTGAGGCTTAACCATACAACACCCAAAGGGTTTTGATGGACTCAATGAAAGAACATTGAATGTGTAAGAACGTAAACAGCTTTCCGAATTAAAGAATTTGCTTGGCGACCATAGCGATTTGGACCCACCTGATTCCATGCCGAACTCAGAAGTGAAACGAATTAGCGCCGATGGTAGTGTGGGGTTTCCCCATGTGAGAGTAGGACATCGCCAGGCTTTGAACATTATCTGTTTGAAGCACGTTTTAGATAAGACTTTAAATAGACCACTGCGGAGTGGTAGTTCAGTTGGTTAGAATACCGGCCTGTCACGCCGGGGGTCGCGGGTTCGAGTCCCGTCCACTCCGCCACTTATTAGAAAGCCCAGTCGAAAGACTGGGCTTTTTTACGTTTAACGCTCCCGAAAGTTCTGTGCACTTTTTCGCGGGCCGGAATGCCGGACCATCGAGTCCCACTTCGCCACTTATACTAAGCCTTAGTCGAAAGACTGAGGCTTTTTTACGTTTAACGCTCCTGAAAGTGCTGGGTTCGTCTGCTCGACGGTTTTATACAGACAAGAAAAAGCCAGCACGTTGGCTGGCTTCGAAGAGAGGGCTGACGAGATTAAAGAATAATGTCTCGTACTTCAGGATCTTTGCGTTCTAGGTAGTGTGTCGATTTAATGCGACGAATGGTGCGGCAGCGTCCACGGATCAGTAAGGTTTCTGTGGTGGCGATGTTACCTTGGCGGGTAATGCCCTCAAGCAGGTCACCTTTGGTGATGCCAGTGGCAGAAAAGACGACGTTATCGCTGCGAGCCATCTCTTCCATAGTCAGCACAACATTGGCTGTCACGCCCATTTCTTCGCAACGTTTTAGCTCAGCAGCGCCGTAGATGCGGTTTTCTTCGCTATCACCTTTAACTTCATGTCTAGGTAGCAAACGGCCATGCATATCACCATCGAGTGCACGGATCACAGCGGCAGACACCACACCTTCTGGTGCGCCGCCAATGCAGTACATCATGTCGACTTCACTGTCAGGCAGGCAGGTAAGAATGGAGGCGGCCACGTCACCATCAGGTACGGCAAAAACGCGTACCCCCATTGCTTGCATCTCAGCAATCACCTTATCGTGACGCGGTTTTGCTAAGGTGATCACCACAAGTCGATCGAGCGGCTTGTTGAGCGCTTCAGCGACGTTAATAAGGTTCTCTTTGAGTGGTTTATTGAGGTCGATACAGCCTTTTGCGCCTGGCCCCACAACCAGTTTTTCCATGTACATATCTGGGGCTTTTAAGAAGCTGCCTTTTTCACCTGCGGCCAGAACAGCCAGCGCATTGGACTGGCCCATGGCTGTCATGCGGGTCCCTTCAATTGGGTCAACCGCGATATCGACACAATCACCACCTGTCCCTACTTTTTCACCGATATACAGCATAGGCGCATCATCGATCTCGCCTTCACCAATGACAATCTCACCTTCGATTTCTGTTTTATTAAGCAGGGTACGCATCACTTCGACAGCGGCACCGTCGGCGGCGTTCTTATCGCCACGGCCAAGCCATTTATAACCCGCTAGGGCTGCGCCTTCGGTAATTCTAGAGAATGCCATTGCTAAATCGCGTTTCATGATGACTCCAACTGGTAGGAAAAACTGAACAAAATTAAATCGCCGCGATTTTAGCACATCACTAGGGAAACGTTTGCCTTTTTGGTTCAGCAGGGTTGAACTGGATCAAACCAGGGGCAGGAAAACGGGCGGAACTATTCATTCTTCTGGTCTTGTAAACTCTGAGTCAAATTGCGTTGTTTTTTTAATCGAATGACGCAGATTTGCAAATATAGGGCGTGTTTAAAGCGGCTTGGCTGAGTAGAATGGAAGGTAAATGGGTTTGTCATGTCGTATGACCCAACCATCCAGAGAATGATTAAAAAGGTAGGCAACGATGTCTTTTGAAGTACTAGAAAAACTAGAAGCAAAAATCCAAACCGCGGTTGATACTATCACTCTGCTTCAAATGGAAGTGGAAGAGCTTAAAGAAGAAAAGCAGAAGCTAGCAAATGAAGCGAACGAGCTGCGTACAAGCCGTGAAGAGTTGGTCGCGCAAAATCAGCAGATGCAGCAAGAACACACAGCATGGCAAGAGCGCATCCGCAGCTTGCTAGGTAAGATGGAAGACGTTGAGTAATCATCGTTTCTGTAGACTAAAAAGGGTTGGCACAGCGCCAACCCTTTTTGCTTTGGTATCTGTCAGATTAGACCTGAGGGCGCACGCCCAAAGTGTGGCAAAGTGCGTAGGTCATTTCGGCGCGGTTGAGAGTGTAGAAGTGGAAATCTTTCACACCTTCACGACTTAGGATACGCACCATGTCGATGGCTTGGCTCGCACCCACCAATTGGCGAGTGGTTGGGTCGTCATCCAGCCCTTCAAATTGTTTCGCCATCCAGCCAGGGACTTTGACGTTATTCTGCGCGGCAAAACGTGAAGCTTGTTTAAAGTTGGAAACAGGAAGGATGCCCGGAACAATTTCGACATCAATGCCAGCCGCAACACTGCGATCACGAAAGCGTAGGTAGCTCTCTACATCAAAAAAGAACTGAGTAATGGCGCGGTTTGCGCCTGCATCGACTTTGCGCTTGAGGTTCAGCAGATCCGACTGCGCACTTTTTGCTTCAGGGTGTACCTCGGGAAAGGCTGCAACAGAGATATCAAAGTCGTGACGTGATTTAAGCAGTTCCACGAGATCGGAGGCGTACATATCCGGTTTGCCACCACCAGGAGGAATATCACCGCGCAGTGCGACGATGCTTTCAATACCATTGTTCCAGTAATCGTCAGCAATCTGAATGAGCTCGTCACGGCTGGCATCGATACAAGTGAGATGAGGGGCAGCAATTAGGCCGGTCTCGGCTTTGATCTCTTTAATGATGGAGTGAGTGCGATCGCGCTCGCCGGAGTTGGCGCCGTAGGTAACAGAGACAAATTTAGGCTTTAGGGTTTTGAGGCGATGAACCGAGTTCCACAGCGTCTCTTCCATTTTTTCGCTGCTCGGAGGAAAGAACTCGAATGACACATTGATGTTGTTCGATAGCTCGGCAATATTTTGGTTTAAAGCGTCAATATGACTCGCGTGTGTGTATCCCATCTTTCTCTCTCCGTGTGGCGACCCTATCCGTAGGTAACTGCAGCCCCAACATTCAATTTGATTAAATCGACGTTTAGACGTCTATATGTCCACAGGATGTATTGAATACGTTTTAATGTCAACACTCCCACCATGAATTTTTTTCAAGTTCACAATGAGAGAATTTGAAGTGCGCGCAGAACGACGCCCGAATAAGAAAACAGGTTGCCGAAGCAACCTGTGAAACTAGAGAAAACTGGACAACAAGTTAAGGTCTGATTGAATCGCGCCTGAGGTCACTTCTCGACCCGCCCCCGGTCCGCGAATGACCAGTGGGTTGTCCTTATACCATTTGCTCTCAATCGCAAAGATGTTGTCGCATGGTAACAGGTTGGCCAAGGCGTGCTCTTTGCTGAGTGCTTCGACACCCACTCGAGCTTTACCGTTCTTTTCCAGTCTGGCGACGTAGCGTAGCACTTTGTCTTCACGTTGCGCTTTCTCTAGCCTTTCTGCTAGCTGTTCGCTGAGCTGTTGGCTGTTATCGAGAAAGTCATCCAGTGAGAGTTCGGCCAGTTCATCGGGCACTAAGCTCTCGACTTTGACCGATTCAGGTTCAATCTCGAGACCGGCTTCTCTGGCTAAGATGACCAGCTTGCGCATTACGTCAGAGCCATCGAGATCTTGCCTAGGGTCTGGCTCTGTTAAGCCTTGCTGCCACGCTAAATCGACCAACTCGGCAAACGGTACGCTGCCATCATATTGTTGGAACAACCAAGAGAGGGTGCCAGAGAAAATCCCTGAGACCGCATAAATGACATCGCCACTCTCACGCAAATCGCGCACAGTGTGGTTTATCGGCAAGCCTGCACCGACGGTGGCATTGTAGAGCCAATGGCGGTTTATTTTGGCAAACGCATCTTGCACTTGGTGGTAGTAAGCACTTGAGGCTGAGCCGGCAACCTTATTAGCAGAGATAAGATGCATACCTTGCTCAGCGATATCGAGGTAGCGCTCAGCTAACTCTTTGCTCGCCGTCACGTCGAGTACGACCACATCGTCATAGCCCTGAATCGCACCGAGGCGCTGAATCCACTCGCCTTGCTGATATGGGATAGACTCTTCATCGAAATGCTCACTGACCGCGCTAGGTTCGATGCCTTGGTCATTAAACCAATAGGTTTGACTGTCGATCACCGCCACGAGCTCAAAACTCATTCCACGACGCTTTTCTAGCTCTGCTTTTTGTTCTGCAAACAGGGTTAACCAACTGGAGCCAATGTTGCCTTTGCCGCATAGGGCGATGCCGACTCGTTTTTGTGCTTGGAAAAGTTGATTGTGAATCGCCTTAACGAGTGGTTCGGTTTCGGTGCGGCGTAAGACAGCCACCAAGCTGAGACCGGAACGAGATTCAGAGATGAACTCGACAGGCGATGACTTGAGCTTCTGGTAAAAGCCGTAACAGTGGTTGGCGTTGTTGGTGACACCAGCGCCTACGGCAGCGACAAGGGCGTAGCCCTCCTTGAGTTTAATTTCTGCTGCGATGGCGGAATCTTGTAAGAAGCCTAAAGCGCCCCCTGCAATTTCCGAGGTATAAGCAAGGCGTAATGAGTGCTTATCCGCTTGGACTTCATAAGTCAAAGGTTCAAGTTGGGCGCGTTTCAAACTGCTCAGCACTTCTTTTTCCATGCGATTGAAATCATGTCCATAGGCGAAGTTTAACTGAATCAACAACACGTCATTGAGTGAGGAGATGATCTTGGCACCACGCCCAGAGGCGAGGACGCGCTCAATGCGGCTAGAGCCAGATTCAGGGTCGTAACTGCAGCGCAGGTGTAAGTCCATCGTACTTTGAGCGACAGGCTGCAAGGTACGGCTATGCAGCACGGGGGCGGCAAGGCGTGCCAGTTCACTTGCTTCATCCAGTCGCAATAGGGGCAGAAGACAAGCATCACTGACAAGGCGAGGGTCTGCGCTGTATACGCCAGCAACGTCACTCCAAATCGTGACGCGACTGACCTCTGCGAGCGCGCCAATCACGGTGGCAGAGTAATCGGATCCGTTTCGGCCAAGCAGCACGGTTTGGCCTGCTTGGTTTTGCGCCATAAAGCCGGTAAACACCAGACGACGCTGTGAGTGTTGCGCCAAAATTTCTTTCAGTAATGGGTAGGATTGGCCACGATCCACTTCAGGTTGCGTGCCGGTTTCTGCTCGTAAGAAAGTGCGAGAGTCTTGCGCGATGGCAGGTAAACCCGCTTGATTCAATAGCGCGGCCAGCAATCTTGAGGACCACATTTCACCGTGGCCAAGTACCGCAGCTCGCTCCGCCTCGCTTAACGGGGCGCTTAATTCACCGAGGGTGGTGAACTCGTCTTTGAGCGTCGCCAGCATGTGCGCTTGTTCGTCGTCACTGTCAATCAAGGCTTCGATAAGCCCTGTTTGGAATTGTCGTACCGACTGCAACGCTTCATGGGCAAGGCGGCCGTCTTTATAGAGCGCTTCGGTAAATTCAATCAAATGATTGGTGGTTTTACCGGCCGCTGAGACAACGATCAGATCATCGCTGCCAGAGTATTCTTTGAGTATGGTGACTACCCGGCGGTAGCACTCCGGATCCGCTAAGCTGCTACCACCAAATTTATGCAGTTGACGCGATGTCGTCATTACGCGGACTCCTTCACACAGTTAAAGGCTTGCTTGAGATCGTCAATCAGGTCATCGGCATCTTCAAGACCGACAGACAGACGCAGCAGTTGCTGAGAGACACCTGCCTCGGCCAACGCCTCTTCGCCCATCGCACGGTGGGTCATTGACGCTGGGTGACAAATGAGGCTTTCTACGCCGCCTAGCGATTCTGCAAGCGAGAAGAGTTTCAGCTCACCGACAAACTGTTTCAGTTCTTCAAAGCTGCCAGCGAACTCGAAGCTGAGCATAGAACCAAAGCCTGATTGTTGTTTCTTGGCGATGTCATGACCAGGGTGATCCGGCAAGCTTGGGTGATAGATGCGGCCAACCAGTGACTCTGTTTTCAGAAAGTCGAGAATGTTTGCCGAGCTTTGTTCGTGCACCTTCATTCGTGCGCCCAACGTGCGGATGCCACGCAGCGTCATGTAGCTATCAAACGGCGTGCCGGTGGCCCCAATGCAGTTGCCCCACCAAGCCAGTTCTTCAGCGTGCGCTTTGGTTTTGGTGATCACCACGCCGCCAATCACATCGGAGTGACCGTTGATGTATTTGGTGGTTGAGTGAATAACGAAATCGGCACCCAGTTCGAGTGGCTTCTGGAAAATCGGGGTTAAGAAGGTATTGTCAACCGCGACCAGCGCGCCAACTTGTTTCGCTTGCTGGCAAACTTTCTCGATATCCACCACACGCACCAAAGGATTTGATGGCGTTTCCAACAGGATAAGCTTGGGTTTCTGGTTGATGGCGGCGGTCAAGGCTGCGTCATCGGATTGGTCGACGAACAACACGTTGAAGTCGCCCTTTTGCGCGCGGGTATTGAAGAGTCGATAGGTGCCACCGTAGCAATCGTGTGGCGCGACAATCAAATCATCTGGACCGACAAACGCAGAGACCCAAAGGTTGAGCGCTGAGGTGCCACAATTGGTCACTACAGCGCCTTCTCCACCTTCTAACTCATACAGCGCCGTTTCAAGCAGGCCACGGTTCGGGTTACCAGAACGCGTGTAATCGTATTTCGGCACTTCACCAAACGCCGGAAAGCCATAATTGGTCGAGAGATAAATAGGGGGAACGACAGCGTGATGTTGGGTGTCTGACTCGATACCAGTACGTACCGCGATGGTGGCGGGTTTGCGCGTGCTCATAGCGTTTTCCTTGCGAACAGTAGTGACTTGTTTTAGGGAATGCGATATACCTGTTGCTTATCAGGTGTATCCGGCACCCAATGTGGTGTAGTGCTGCGACACACTCACAGTTTGGGCCGATTCACTCCTATCGCCAACCACTTTACTTCTCATTTTTTAAGACGTCAACACTTCTAGACGTCTATATGTCTTTGCTTGTAGCCATAAATACCGTTAAAATTGTGGTTTAAACACTCATACGCAAATATAAAGGTGCGCAATGGCAGACTGGAATGGCGAATACATTAGCCCATACGCAGAACACGGTAAGAAAAGTGAGCAAGTGAAAAAAATCACGGTCTCCATCCCACTTAAAGTCCTTAAGGTATTAACAGACGAGCGTACGCGCCGCCAGATCAACAACCTGCGTCATGCCACCAACAGTGAGTTGTTGTGTGAAGCGTTCTTGCACGCTTACACAGGTCAACCATTACCGACGGATGAAGATTTGCGTAAAGACCGTCCAGATGATATTCCCGCTGAAGTGAAAAAGCTGATGACGGAGATGGGGATTGAGTTTGAGGCGTTTGACGACTAACGCTCGCCCTGTTTTGCACCGAATTTGAATGCAAAAGCCGCTGACATCGTCAGCGGCTTTGTTGTTTTTGCTCAGCCAGAGGCAAAGGTCGTGGCTGGTAGTGGGCGTCAAGGTTACTCGATATCCATGTAATGGTCAGGCAGCTCAATGCGTGCCACCCCGGATTCTACCGCGGCTAACGCGACCGCTTTGGCGACGCGGGGGAGTAGTCTTGGGTCCATCGGTTTTGGAATAATGTAGTCTGGGCCAAACGAGAGTGAATCCACACCCGCGGCGGTCAGAACATTGGCAGGGACCTCTTCCTTCGCCAGTTGACGGATCGCCGCTACGGCAGCGAGCTTCATCTCATCGTTGATCTCGCTAGCACGTACATCCAGTGCGCCACGGAAAATAAACGGGAAGCAAAGTACGTTGTTGACTTGGTTCGGGTAGTCACTGCGACCTGTACCCATAATGAGGTCATTGCGTACATCATGAGCGAGCTCAGGTTTGATCTCAGGATCTGGGTTAGAGCAGGCAAACACGATGGGTTTGTCGGCCATCAATTTAAGATCATCTGGCGATAACAGGTTAGGACCAGAAACGCCAAGGAACAGATCGGCGCCTTCGATGACATCTTGCAGCGTACGTTTGTCGGTGTTGTTGGCAAACAGTTGTTTGTATTCGTTGAGATCATCACGTCGAGTGTGGATCACACCTTTGCGATCCAGCATGTAAATTTTCTCGCGCATCGCGCCGCACTTGATCAGCAGCTCCATACAAGCGATGGCAGCCGCACCGGCGCCCAGACAGACAATCACGGCGTCTTCCAGTTTTTTACCTTGCAGCTCAATGGCGTTTAACATGCCAGCAGCCGTCACAATGGCGGTACCGTGTTGGTCATCATGGAAGACTGGCACATCACAGCGCTCAATTAATTGTTTTTCGATTTCAAAGCAGTCTGGCGCTTTGATGTCTTCTAAGTTGATGCCGCCAAAGGTATCCGCGATGTTGGCGACCGTGTCGACAAACTCATCGATGGTGCGATGTTTGACTTCGATGTCGATGGAGTCCAAACCTGCAAAGCGCTTAAACAGCAGGGCTTTGCCTTCCATCACGGGCTTTGATGCCAGTGGGCCAAGATTACCTAGGCCAA
This sequence comes from Vibrio sp. R10-SG3-ISO3, assembly GCF_059834225.1. Taxonomy (NCBI): domain Bacteria; kingdom Pseudomonadati; phylum Pseudomonadota; class Gammaproteobacteria; order Vibrionales; family Vibrionaceae; genus Vibrio; species Vibrio sp. R10-SG3-ISO3. The sequence goes on from NZ_JCBDHE010000002.1 coordinate 10,672, forward strand.
GAATCGCTGTGCCGTTGGAGATCACTGCCACCATATTGCCTTTTGCAGTGTACTTATAGACATTATCGGGGTTTTGAGCGATCTCTCGTACCGGCTCGGCCACGCCTGGGCTGTAGGCGAGCGCGAGATCTTGCGCGGTTTCTGCTTGGGTGGTCAGCTCGACAGAGATCTTGCCTGGTTTTGGAAAGGCATGGTAGTCGAGCGCTTTTTGGCGAAATTGTTCTTCAGGGGTCAGGTCTTGACGGTGGTCATCAGGCATAGAAATAGGTACTCGTTAAAATGATTCAGCACAAAGGGGGTTAATCATTTTAGAGGAACTGAGTCAAGCTGCCTAGGTCAGAATGCGAGCGAGTAGGGTAATATGTGGGAAACGACTGGAGATTAGACCAGATAGAAAGAGATATGACTGCGGGTTTTGCTGTGAATAGGTTAATTGCTCTAAATTTCTGGCAACAAAAAAGGACGCCGCAGCGTCCTTTTTCCTATCCGCGAGAAGGAATTACTTCTTACCGCTTGATAGAGCACCGAAACGCTTGTTAAAGCGATCTACACGGCCGCCAGTATCAACGATACGCTGCTTACCAGTGTAGAATGGGTGACATTTGTCACATACGTCTAGGTGGATTGATTCTTTGTCTAGAGTAGATTTGAACTCAAATGTGTTGCCACAAGAACAAGTTGCTGCTACTGCTTTGTATTCTGGGTGGATTCCAGCTTTCATGGGGTAACCTCAATATAGGCCGTGTCGCTATCCGATTCAGAGCCGGACACCACACGTAGTTAATGTAAAATGGATTTAGGACACCGCTGCCAGAGCAGCCATATCTCTAAGGCGCGATATAGTAATGAATAGTACGCCTAGGATCAACCGATTTGGGGTAGAAATCGCTACTTTTTTAGCCGCTGCAGGAGAGGGAGACGCATGGATGTTATCGCGAAGTGGTGTTACCCGCGTCTCCTCATACAGACACTGAGATGCGCTGGCTTTTCTCACTCTGCCTTTTCCCTTAGACTAAACGCGTCATCGACCTGCAGTGAAAGACTGAATGAGACCCACCATCGCCCGAGTCGCGTTACCCGTACCACTAGATAAACAGTTTGACTATCAAATCCCTGGACACCTTTTTCCAGTGATCGGTGGGCGCGTGTCTGTGCCTTTTGGCCGTCAAACCTTAGTCGGTATCGTGACAGCCTTGGTGCAGCAGTCATCGCTGCCGATGGACAAAATCAAGCCGATTAAGCAGGTGCTCGACAGTCAACCTGTTTGGCCTGACTCGTTATATACCTTGTTGCACTGGTGCAGCCACTTTTACCAATATCCACTTGGCGACACCTTAGCCAATGCGATGCCCAGCGCCCTGCGTAAGGGAAAACCGGCCGACTTTACCGCCGTGGTGGAATGGCAACTGACGCCAACCGGACGCGATCAATTGATGCATGGATTTGGCCGAGCGGTTAAGCAAGCCAAAGTGATGCAGATGCTGCAACACGGACCGACGTCACACCAACGTTTTATTGATGAAGAGGTCAGCACTAGCGTGCTGCGCACGTTGACAGACAAAGGTTGGATTGAGTCGATTGAGCGCAAGCCTCATTTTGCCAAGTGGGGCACTGACATTGAAGCCGATGTCGAGAAACCAAAGCTGAATGAAGAGCAAGCAATCGCTATCGCGACGGTCAACAGTTTCAGCGGTTTTGGCTGCTTTTTGCTCGAAGGGGTGACCGGTTCAGGCAAAACCGAGGTATATCTCAACATGATTAAGCCAGTCCTCGAACGGGGTCAGCAGGCTTTGGTGTTGGTGCCGGAAATCGGTCTGACGCCGCAAACCATCAATCGCTTTCGAAAGCGTTTTAACGTGCCGATTGAGGTAGTACATTCTGGATTGAATGACACCGAGCGTCTCAATGCCTGGCTGTGTGCGCGCGATAAAGTGGCCGGCATTGTGATTGGGACGCGATCTGCATTGCTGACACCTTTTGCTGATCTGGGCATTATTATTGTCGATGAAGAGCACGATAGCTCTTACAAGCAGCAAGATAGCTTGCGCTACCATGCGCGCGATGTGGCGGTCATGCGCGCCAACAAAGAGCAGATCCCGATTGTGCTTGGTTCAGCAACGCCCGCGTTAGAAACGCTGCACAATGCGCTGTCTGGCAAATATCATCATCTGCATTTGTCTCGCCGAGCAGGCAGTGCGGTGCCCACCACCAATCAAGTGATTGACGTCAAAGGGCTCTATTTAGAGGGGGGCCTCTCTGCGCCACTGATCGCTCAAATGCGCAAGCACCTCAACGCAGGCAATCAGGTGATGCTGTTTTTAAATCGACGCGGCTTTTCCCCGGCTCTGATGTGTCACGAATGTGGCTGGATCGCGGAATGCAAGCGCTGCGACGCCTACTACACCTACCATCAGCACAGCAGCGAAATTCGCTGTCACCACTGTGGCTCTCAGCAGCCGACGATCCACCAGTGCCAAGGGTGTGGTTCCACTCAACTGGTCACTGTTGGGGTGGGAACCGAGCAGCTAGAGAAACAACTGCATACGCTCTTTCCAGAGCAGAAAACCATTCGTATTGACCGCGACAGCACGCGGCGCAAAGGCAGCCTAGAAGAGGCGTTAAGCGCCATTCGACGCGGTGAATATCAGATTCTGATCGGCACGCAAATGCTCGCCAAAGGGCACCATTTCCCGGATGTGACGCTGGTGGCGCTGTTGGATGTTGATGGCTCACTCTACAGCAGCGATTTTCGAGCCTCTGAGCGTTTAGCCCAGCTCTTCATTCAGGTGGCAGGCCGAGCGGGGCGTGCCAGCAAACCCGGTGAAGTGTTGTTGCAAACCCACCACCCAGAGCACAGCCTATTGCAAGCACTGCTGAAAAAGAGTTATCGGGACTTCGCCGAGGTGGCCTTAGCAGAGCGAAAACTGGCGGCGTTGCCCCCGTATTCGTTTTTAACGCTGTTTCGTGCGGAGGCGAACCAATCTGAGCTGGTGGAAGAGTTCCTACGCCAAGTCCGCTTTACTTTAGAATCCCACCCTCTGTTTGATTCCGGCTGCATGGTGCTGGGCCCGACACCCGCCCCGCTTGCCAAACGTGCGGGTAAGTTCCGTTGGCAATTACTGCTGCAAACCGAGCAGCGCTCGTTAATGCAAAAGCTGCTGGCCAGTGCTAAGCCGGCTATCGAGTTGCTGCCGAGCGCGAAAAAGGTCCGTTGGTCGGTCGATATCGAGCCTCAAGACTTGAGCTAACACGCCGATTAGTTTAAATAGGGGCAGGGACGATAGGCGCTGTGAGCTGATTTCGTTCTTTTTCATTTATTTGTGATCTGGCTCTCTTTTATAGTTCGGGTTTTGTTAAATATCCCGTAACTTTCTGTTTCGAAATGAATAAACTAGTTGTTTGGAAAGGGATAGGCGAAGCGAACCTTGGCAAGAGCCAAACGATTGCGTTTCGCTGCCAATAAGAGTGGGCATCAGCCTACCATCATCATAAGCGGTGCAGGATTGACCCCGTCATCACCACACCAGACGCTATGATCAAGGCAACAAGGTTTAGGTGGCTAAAGCGCTACATCTTTAATTAAGAGGGTTAATAACTTATGGCGACAATGAAGGATGTTGCCCAGCTTGCGGGAGTGTCGACGGCGACGGTATCACGGGCGTTGATGAATCCCGAGAAAGTCTCTTCTGCGACGAGAAAACGCGTCGAAGAGGCGGTGCTTGAAGCTGGCTACTCACCCAACTCGCTGGCGCGCAATCTGCGTAGAAACGAATCAAAGACCATCATCGCGATCATCCCAGACATTTGCGATCCCTATTACACCGAAATCATTCGTGGCATTGAAGATGCGGCTATGGAGCACGGTTACATCGTATTGCTTGGGGACAGCGGCCAACAAAGAAAGCGTGAAAGCTCTTTTGTGAACTTGGTATTCACTAAGCAGGCCGATGGCATGCTGCTGCTCGGTACGGATTTACCGTTTGATGTTAGCAAGGCAGAACAAAAGAATCTGCCGCCGATGGTCATGGCCTGCGAGTTTGCGCCTGAGTTAGAGTTGCCCACCGTGCATATTGATAACCTCACTTCCGCATTTGAAGCGGTCAACTACCTGACTCAGATGGGGCATCGCCGTGTCGCGCAGATTTCGGGGCCTGAGAGTGCTCTACTGTGTCAGTTCCGTCACCAGGGTTATCAACAAGCGTTGCGCCGCGCAGGCCTAACGATGAACGAACACTATTGCGCAGAAGGCAACTTCACATTTGAAGATGGTGCGAAGGCGATTCGTCAGTTGTTGGCCTTATCTGAGCCGCCGACAGCGGTTTTTTGTCACAATGATATGATGGCGATTGGCGCGATTCAGGAAGCGAAAAAGCTCGGACTTCGCGTGCCACAAGATCTATCGGTTGTGGGTTTTGATGACATTCAGTTTGCGCAATACTGCGATCCACCACTCACGACGATTTCTCAGCCGCGTTATGAAATCGGGCGTCAGGCGATGCTGATGATGCTTGAGATCCTCCGTGGCCACGACGTGCGTGCCGGCTCTCGACTGCTCGAAACAGAACTGGTGATTCGAGATAGCGCCGCGCCGCCGCGCGTCCTCTAGACGACTTGAACGGTCATTGAGCCGCCGGGCGCGCTGGCCGCGCCACTTTGCGGCCAGTTTTGCTGAGCCGCTTCCAATTCCGGTCTGTCCTCACACACAAATCTGCTTTAACATAGCGAGCAGTTGTATTAAATGGTTTGATAATCAGTTGTGGCGAATAGAGATTACGTAAAGCGCGGCAGTAGCCGTAAGCCGACTAAAAAAGCCGCCCCGCGCCGCAAGAAACCGTGGCGCAGTGGTTTGTTGGCCATCGTCTTGGTCTCGGCGTTCGGTTATGGGTTGTATCTACTTAGTAGCGATCCTGAGCCGCCTGCGCCGGTGGTTCAACCCGCGAAGCCTACCCCGAAACCCAAAGCGAAAAGCAGCCAAACTCTCCCTCCTCCGCCAGAAGAGAAGTGGGATTATGTCGAGTCGTTGCCGAGTCGTGAAGTGGAAGTGAAAGCCAAAGAGTTGGTGGTGTCTGAGATCCCTTACATCATGCAGTGCGGCGCGTACAAAACCGCACAGCAAGCTGAAGCGCGTAAGTTGGATATTGCTTTCCAAGGCATCAACAGCAAAATTCGCAAAAAAGAAGACAGCAGTTGGTATCGCGTGGTGCTTGGTCCATACAAATTTAAGCGTGACGCAGAGCGTGATAAGCACAAGTTACAGCGCGCCAAAATCGAGCCTTGTGCGATTTGGAAAGAAGCACAATAAACGCCGACGTCTAATGCGTTCAAAGTGAAAACATCGCCCCGGTTTCTTGTCGGGGCGATGTCTTTTTTACCCTTGAATTCTGTTTTTCATAGCCTCATATAAAGACTAACATCCAAATGAATAAAGTATGAGGCCCCACCGTGACTACCATTGTATCCGTACGTCGTAACAACAAAGTCGTCATTGCTGGTGATGGACAAGTATCACTGGGTAACACAGTGATGAAAGGCAACGCACGTAAAGTTCGCCGTTTGTACAACAACAAGGTACTTGCGGGATTTGCCGGTGGTACTGCCGACGCGTTTACCTTGTTCGAACGTTTTGAAAGTAAGTTGCAAATGCACCAAGGTCATTTGACTAAAGCGGCGGTTGAGCTGGCCAAAGATTGGCGCAGTGACCGTGCGCTGCGCAAGCTTGAAGCTTTGTTGGCCGTCGCTGATGAGACGGCATCGTTGATCATTACCGGTAATGGTGATGTGGTGCAGCCAGAAAACGATTTGATCGCGATTGGTTCTGGGGGCAACTTTGCGCAAGCGGCAGCGACGGCGCTGCTCGAAAACACCGAACTCGACGCCCGTGACATCGCGGAAAAGTCGCTCAAAATTGCTGGTGATATCTGTGTGTTCACCAACCATCACCACACTATCGAAGAACTAGAAATCCCGCACAGCGCTGCGAAGTAAAAAGCAAGATAGTGGTCACTACATTTAAGGAATTCAATTATGTCTGAAATGACTCCTCGCGAAATCGTCCACGAACTGAATCGCCACATCATTGGCCAAGAAAACGCAAAACGCTCTGTGGCGATCGCGCTCCGTAACCGCTGGCGTCGTATGCAGCTAGAAGAAGGCTTGCGCAGCGAAGTAACACCGAAGAACATTCTGATGATAGGGCCAACGGGTGTGGGTAAAACTGAAATTGCCCGTCGCTTAGCCAAGTTAGCCAATGCGCCCTTCATCAAAGTTGAAGCCACAAAGTTCACGGAAGTGGGCTACGTGGGCAAAGAGGTGGAGACCATCATTCGTGATTTGACCGATGTGGCGGTCAAAATGACGCACCAACAGGCGATGGAAAAAGTGAAGTTCCGCGCCGAGGAGCAAGCCGAGGAGCGCATTCTTGATGCGCTATTGCCGCCAGCACGCGATGCTTGGGGTCAGAATGAGCAGCAAGACGAGAGTTCGTCGAATACTCGTCAAGTGTTCCGCAAAAAACTCCGTGAAGGCAAACTTGACGACAAAGAGATTGAGATTGATGTCGCTGCGCCGCAAATGGGCGTCGAGATCATGGCGCCTCCTGGCATGGAGGAGATGACCAATCAGCTTCAAGGCATGTTCGCCAACTTAGCCGGTGATACTAAGAAGAAGCGTAAGCTGAAAATTAAAGATGCGTTCAAAGCGGTGACCGAAGAAGAAGCCGCGAAGCTGGTCAATCAAGAAGAGCTCAAAGAACAAGCGATCTTTAACGTCGAAAACAACGGCATCGTGTTTATCGATGAGATTGATAAAATCTGTAAGCGCGGCGAAAGCTCTGGCCCGGATGTGTCTCGTGAAGGTGTACAGCGTGATTTACTGCCGTTGATTGAAGGCAGCACGGTCTCGACCAAACACGGTATGGTCAAAACCGATCATATTCTGTTTGTTGCATCGGGCGCTTTCCAAGTGGCGAAGCCATCGGATCTGATCCCAGAGCTACAAGGTCGTCTACCGATTCGTGTCGAGCTGGAGGCGCTCTCTAGCCACGATTTCAAGCGCATCCTAACGGAGCCTAAAGCATCACTGACCGAGCAATACTGCGCGTTGATGAAAACCGAAGACGTTGACATTGAGTTCACCGAAGAGGGTATCACCCAGATTGCAGAAGCGGCATGGACGGTCAATGAAACCACCGAGAACATCGGTGCACGCCGTCTGCACACTGTGATGGAGCGCTTGATGGATGAAATCTCCTTTGAAGCGACCGACAAGGCAGGCTCTAAGCTGGTGATTGATGCGCAATACGTGAAAGCGCGCTTGGGTGAGTTTGTCGAAGACGAAGATCTCAGCCGCTTTATTCTGTAAGTGCGATAGACACTCACAAACGAGGCACAAGATAAACAAAGCCCGCTCAGTTGAGCGGGCTTTCTATTTTTAATAGACGGAGGCTTAGATCATAAAGATAAAAATCACCGCCAACGCTGAGATAAGGGCTGCGAAGAAGTAGCAGGCAATTTTGCCGACGACACCCGCATGGATTTTAAGGTCATGCATGCCGTGATGGACACGGTGCATGGCGTGCCACATGGGTAGAGCCAGTGTGCCGATGATAAACAGCGCACCGATGATGCTGGTGGCAAACTCGGACACGCGCTCATAGCTCAATGCGTCTGCGCTGATGATGCCCAGCGGGGCCAACACACCTAAGACTAAGATAGTCACAGGGGTGATCATCGCGAACCAGGTGCCGCCAGCGCCAAATAGCCCCCACCATACTGGCTCATCACTGCGTTTAGGGGCTCTGTTAACGTTGAAATTTGAATTCATGATTACGGCTCCTTACACCACCACGAGGACGACGAGAGAGATAAACGCCACCGCTGCCCACTGAGTGAGAACGACGATCTTTTTATCAACGGGTTTGCCTTTTAAGCGAATCGGCATCACTTGCGGCATCATGCTAAAGAAGGTTTGGGCGTGCAGTAAACTGCCAGCCAACGCCACAATGTTGATGGCGATGACCACTGGGTTTGCCATAAAGCCAAGCCAGCTTTGCCACGCTTCTGGGCCTTTGACCAGCGAACCCAATCCGATGGTGAGGAACAGAGTAAACAGCACCAAAGGCAACACCGTTGCTTCACGCAACATGTAGAAGCGGTAAAACGGATGATCTTTCCACCAGGTGCGTTTCACTTCACGAACGTAAGGTTTACGGTTACTCATCCTTATGCCTCCTCTTTTGCAGGTGTGCCGTCAGGCTTTAACATGGCAATCACGAAGTCCATCGAGGATTCGACTTTACCTTGGTTCACCGCCGCCGCAGGATCCACGCTCTTCGGACACACTTCTGAGCAGTAGCCGACGAAGGTACAGCCCCATGCGCCATTGTCACCGTTGATCAGCGCCATGCGCTCGGCCTTACCGTTGTCGCGGCTGTCGAGGTTATAACGATGCGCCAAGGTGAGGGCCGCAGGGCCAATGAACTCAGGATTAAGACCAAACTGAGGGCAGGCGGCGTAACACAAACCACAGTTGATGCAGCCAGCAAATTGCTTATATTTGGCCATTTGCTCAGGCGTCTGTAGGTTAGTGCCGTCTTCGGGTTTACGGTCGTTTCCTATGATGTAAGGCTTGATGGCTTCAAGACGCTCAATGAATGGCGTCATATCGACAATCAAATCTTTTTCGATAGGGAAGTTTGCCAACGGCTCGATTTTGACGCCATTTGGGTAGTCACGCAGAAAGCTCTTACACGCCAGTTTTGGCACACCATTGACCATGATGCCGCAAGAGCCACAAATCGCCATGCGGCAAGACCAGCGGTAAGAGAGCTCTTTGTCTAAGTTGTCTTTGACGTAACCAATCGCATCAAGGATGGACATGGTTTCATCAAACGGCACTTGGAAGGTTTCAAAGTGCGGTTCGTTGTCGGTTTCTGGGTCATAACGCAGAATGTCGACTTTTTGAATGCGGTTGGCTGACATTAGGCTTTCTCCTCTGCGTTTTTCTCGGCGGCTTCTTGTGCGGCGGCTTTTTCAGCGGCTTCACCGTAGAGGCGTGCTTTCGGCTGTGACTTGGTGATGGTGACATCACTGTAGTCGATGCTTGGCGCTGCATCCGCTTGATAGAAGGCGAGGGAGTGCTTAAGGAAGTTCACGTCATCGCGCTCTGTGCAGCCATCATCAAGACGCTGGTGGGCTCCGCGAGACTCTTTACGCAAAATCGCCGAATGCACCATGGCTTCCGCCACTTCAAGGCCGTACCCCACTTCGATGGCGTAGAGAAGATCGGTGTTGAACACCTTACCTTTGTCCTTGATGCCAATACGCTTGTAGCGCTGTTTGAGCTCGGTGATTTTATCTATGGTTGCTTGCATCAGATCTTCTTGACGATAGATGCCGCAGCCCGCTTCCATGGTGTGACCCATTTCCGTGCGAATATCCGCCCAGTTTTCGTCACCCTCTTGATTCATTAGGGCTTGAATACGGGCTTCCACCTCTTTGATTTGCGCGTCAATCGCGGCGTCATTCCAACCTTTAAACTCGGCGGCGCGCTGCACAGCTTGCTCGCCCGCCACGCGGCCAAACACAACAAACTCAGCCAGGGAGTTTGAACCTAAGCGGTTTGCGCCATGCAGACCAACAGACGCACACTCACCGACCGCAAATAGGCCTTTGATGCGTGTTTCACACTGGCCATTGGTTTCAATTCCGCCCATGGTGTAGTGAACCGTTGGACGAATTGGGATGGGCTCTTTGGCTGGGTCGACGTTAACGTAGGCTTTGGCCAGTTCACAGATGAACGGCAAGCGCTCTTGAAGGTACTCTTCACCGAGGTGGCGCAAATCAAGGTGGACCACATCACCGAGTGGGTGCTTGATGGTGTTGCCTTTTTGCTGCTCATGCCAGAACGCTTGGGATACTTTGTCGCGTGGCCCGAGTTCCATGTATTTGTTCTTCGGCTGACCCACCGGTGTCTCTGGTCCCATGCCGTAATCTTGCAGGTAGCGGTAACCGTTTTTATTGACGATGATCCCGCCTTCACCACGACAACCTTCGGTCATGAGGATACCGGTACCAGGTAGACCGGTTGGGTGGTATTGCACGAACTCCATATCACGCAGTGGCACACCATGACGATACGCCATCGCCATGCCATCGCCTGTCACGATACCGCCGTTGGTATTACAGTGATACACACGACCCGCACCGCCCGTGGCCAGTACCACAGATTTGGCTTTGATGGTGACCAGTTCCCCTTCCGACATATGAATGGCAATCAGACCTTGCACTTCACCGTCATCCACCAACAAGTCAACGACAAAATACTCATCAAAACGGTTGATGTTGTTGTATTTCATCGAGGTTTGGAACAGGGTGTGCAGCATGTGGAAGCCAGTTTTATCCGCGGCAAACCAGGTTCGCTCGACCTTCATACCGCCAAAACGGCGCACGTTGACTTCGCCGTTTTCTTTCCGACTCCACGGGCAACCCCATTGCTCCATCTGGATCATTTCGCGCGTGGCGTTTTCAACAAAGTATTCAACGACATCCTGTTCACAAAGCCAGTCACCCCCACCCACGGTATCGTTGAAGTGGTTGTCTAGGCTGTCCTCATCCTTGATAACTGCGGCTGATCCACCTTCTGCAGCAACCGTGTGGGAACGCATAGGATAGACTTTTGAAATCAAAGCGATGTTTAAATCGGGATTTGCTTCAGCTGCTGCAATAGCAGTTCTCAGACCAGCGCCGCCGGCGCCGATGACTGCGATATCTGTGGTAATGGTTTGCACAGTTATCCTCCAGTGTGAAAGTGCGGATGATTCCGCTTGTTATTGTTGCTTTGGGAAGCCCCCAAAAGTGGTAGGGGTAGTGTAGAAGAGCCTCTCTAGGGAAAAATTGATGTATTTAGGTTTTTGCTCCGGTAGTGCACATAAGGGCATAAAAAATCTAGGATATGTGATAGTTATCACGGCGACTTAGGGATGGGGATGACTGGGCTATCAATGAGGGCGGTGATAACCTGCTTAACCCTTGTTGGGCTTTGTGATACGTTGCGCAGCAAATCACTTCAAGAGAATAGAGCTTTGAACTGGCAACCGACCGCATCGATCGCAGCGCTGAAACAGCGTGCTCACGTATTACAAACCCTACGCACATTTTTCGCTGACCGAGGCGTCATGGAGGTGGATACTCCGGCGATGAGTCAAGCGACGGTGACAGACATTCACTTGCACACCTTTCAAACTCAGTTTGTAGGCCCCGGATATGCCGATGGGCAAGCGCTCTATTTAATGACCAGTCCTGAGTTTCACATGAAACGCTTATTGGCTGCGGGTAGTGGTTCGATTTATCAGATCAACAAGGCATTTCGTAACGAAGAGAGCGGCCGCTACCACAATCCGGAGTTCACCATGTTGGAGTGGTACCGGGTGGGTTTTGACCATCATCAACTGATGGATGAAATGGACGACTTGTTGCAGCAGGTCCTAAACGTGGCACCGGCCGAGCGAATGAGCTACCAAGACGCCTTCTTGCAAGTGCTTGGTGTGTGTCCGTTAGGTGCGAGCATGGAAGAGCTCAAAGTCGCCGCTGCCACCTTGGGGCTGGCGGATATTGCTCAGCCAGAGCAAGACAGAGATACGCTGTTGCAACTGCTATTTAGTGTCGGTGTGGAAGCCCAGATTGGTCAAACTCGTCCTGCTTTTGTGTACGACTTCCCAGCGACGCAAGCGGCGCTCGCGAAAATTAATCCGACCGATGAACGGGTTGCGGATCGTTTTGAAGTCTATTTTCGCGGCATAGAGCTCGCTAACGGATTCCACGAATTGGATAACCCCAAAGAGCAACAAGCGCGTTTTGAGCAAGACAACCAGAAACGCCAGCAGATGGGCTTACCGGTTCAGCCGATGGACGGCCATTTAATCGCAGCGCTAGAGGCGGGCTTGCCTGAGTGTGCAGGGGTGGCGCTAGGGGTGGATCGTTTGATCATGCTAGCATTAGGCTTTGAGCATATCGAACAGGTTATCGCCTTCCCTGTGACGCGCGCATAAGGCAAGGGTCGCAATATGGCGTGGCGATGAAGAGGCGTCTTTGTCGAGAAATGTGCAACAGATTCTTATTCTGAGCGCTTTTGACTCGCGCCGTCCCATCATCCTCGTTATACTCCCAAGCTGAATTTTAGTCGGGGGCTGTCCATCCGTTGTACAGTTCCAAAATCGAAGAGCACAGGACATGCAAGAGTACATCGCATTTTTTCAACAGAACATGATTCTCTCTTTGGTATGGGCGGGTCTATTGGTTGCCCTTATCATGAACATCGTGAAATCCACTACCGCGGCCTACAAAGAGATCACGGCAGCGCAAACGACTCAATTAATGAACCGTGAAAACGGTGTGGTGGTTGATATCCGCTCAAAAGATGAGTTCCGCAAAGGCCACATCACGGATGCAGTTCACATTTTGCCATCAGACATCAAAGCGGGCAGCTTTGGCGCTCTTGAAAACCACAAATCCGACCCAATCATCGTAGTATGCAAAACAGGTCAGACGGCGCAAGAAAGCGCGAATCTTCTAGCAAAAGCGGGCTTTGAGAACGTGAATCTTCTCAAAAACGGTTTGATTGCTTGGAGTGAAGCGAACCTACCTCTGGTTAAAGGCAAAAAGTAATTCATTGAGCGCTGATTGAAAAATCGACGTTTATTCAAGAGAGATGTGAACAGAGCCACGATTTAACGTGGAAATCGAGTCAGTGTCATATCTCTCGGTTAGTCTCTTGGCAGACTATTTTCTATGAAAGGATTTGAACCATGGCTGAAGCAGCACCGCAACAAGAAGCTCAAAACTTCGCAATTCAACGTATCTTCCTAAAAGACGTATCATTTGAAGCACCGAACTCACCAACCATGTTCCAAAAAGAGTGGAACCCAGATGTTAAACTGGATCTAGACACGCAAAGCCGTGAGCTAGGTGAAGGTGTTTACGAAGTCGTGCTTCGTCTTACGGTGACAGTGAAGAACGCAGACGACACTGCATTCCTTTGTGAAGTTCAGCAAGGTGGTATCTTCACGGCTGAGAAAATGGAAGCGGGTCAATTGGCGCACTGCCTAGGTGCATTCTGCCCGAACATCCTTTTCCCTTACGCGCGTGAAACCATCTCAAGCTTGGTTGTGAAAGGCACGTTCCCACAATTGAACCTAGCGCCAGTGAACTTTGATGCGCTGTTCATGAATTACCTTCAGCAACAAGCTCAGCAAGGTGAGGGTGAAGCTCAGGCGTAATCTTCGCTCTGACGCAACCTTAGCGAAATGCACAGAGCATCTCATCACGATGCGCTGTGCATTTTTTGTTTGAGAATCTTGTGTTCAGCGGTTGGCAAAACGAACGCTGACCACTAGATTCTAGTCACGCAGCAGGACAACTAGGCGGAACCATGACAGACACACAATCCCAAAATGCGTATGGTCGTTCAATCTCTATGACCGTACTCGGCGCAGGCTCATACGGCACGTCGCTGGCCATTTCGTTGGCACGTAACGGTGCCAATGTGGTGCTATGGGGGCACGAGCCTGAGCACATGGCGCGTCTTGAAGCCGCACGCGCCAACGAAGAATTTTTACCCGGCATCGCTTTTCCAGACAGCTTGATCATTGAGACGGACTTAGAAAAAGCCGTCAGTGCCAGTCGAGATCTCCTTGTGGTGGTGCCAAGCCACGTATTTGGTCTGGTGTTGAACAGTGTTAAGCCCTATTTGCGCTCAGACACTCGCATCTGCTGGGCAACCAAAGGGCTAGAGCCTGAAACCGGTCGATTGCTGAAAGATGTCGCCCACGATGTGATTGGCGATCAATACTCCCTAGCCGTGCTCTCCGGGCCGACTTTTGCGAAAGAGCTCGCGATGGGGATGCCGACGGCGATTTCTGTGGCTTCGCCAGATGCGGAGTTTGTGAAAGATCTGCAAGAGAAAATCCATTGCAGCAAAACCTTCCGAGTCTATGCCAACAGTGACTTTATCGGTATGCAGCTTGGCGGCGCGGTGAAAAACGTCATCGCGATTGGCGCAGGCATGTCCGACGGTATCGGTTTTGGTGCTAATGCGCGAACCGCGCTGATTACCCGTGGCTTAGCGGAGATGAGCCGATTGGGCGCGGCGCTAGGTGCGCAAGCCGAGACCTTTATGGGCATGGCGGGTTTAGGCGATCTGGTGTTGACCTGTACGGACAACCAATCGCGCAATCGCCGTTTTGGATTGGCACTGGGTCAAGGCAAAGATGTGGACACGGCGCAGCAAGAGATTGGTCAAGTGGTTGAGGGCTATCGCAACACCAAAGAGGTGTTCCTACTTGCTGAGCGTGTCGGTGTCGAGATGCCGATTGTTGACCAAATTTATCAAGTATTGTATCAAGAGAAGGACGCACGCCTAGCCGCGCAAGATTTGCTGGCGCGTGATAAGAAAGCCGAAGCATAAGCGTCATGAGGTGACTCATAAGGCGCACACCTTACTCATGTAAGGCCTGGGAGAATTAGGGACGAGCAAGTAACATGAAACATTGTGAGAAACAGAAAGTCTGGCAGACCATTGTTCGAGAAGCGCGTGAGCTCTCTGAGCAAGAGCCGATGCTCGCCAGCTTCTATCATGCGACCATCATTAAGCATGACAGTTTAGCGGCGGCGCTGAGTTATATTTTGGCCAACAAACTCAATACGGCTTCAATGCCTGCCATGGCGGTGCGAGAGGTGGTTGAGGAAGCCTTTAACTCCGATCCCAATATTACCGCCGCGGCGGCCTGTGACATCTGTGCGACGGTCAACCGTGACCCTGCAGTCTCTATGTACTCCATGCCGCTGCTGTACTTAAAGGGTTATCACGCCCTGCAAGGCTACCGCGTTGCCAACTGGCTTTGGAAGCAAGGGCGCATGGCGCTCGCCACCTATTTGCAAAACCAAATCTCTGTTGCGTGTCAGGTCGATATTCACCCAGCAGCGAGAATCGGTCGCGGCATCATGCTCGACCATGCGACCGGTATCGTCATCGGTGAGACAGCGGTGGTCGAAGATGATGTCTCCATTTTGCAAGACGTCACCTTGGGTGGTACCGGTAAAGAGTGCGGCGATCGTCACCCGAAAATTCGTGAAGGTGTGATGATTGGCGCTGGGGCGAAAATTTTGGGTAATATTGAAGTGGGAGAAGGGGCGAAGATTGGTTCGTGTTCCGTTGTCCTTCAGCCTGTGCCGCCACACACAACGGTTGCGGGTGTGCCAGCTAAAATTGTCGGTCGACCGAAAACCGATAAGCCCTCTTTGGATATGGACCAACAGTTCAATGGTAAGTCACAAAGCTTCATTGGTGGTGATGGGATCTAAGCCGTTAGCGCTTTGATGTTATGTTTACCACGATGCTATGTTTGCCACTTAGCCGAGAAAAGAAAAAAGTCAGCATCACGCTGACTTTTTTGTCTCTTTCAACCTAATACGGTTAGGTCAGGGCTATTACGCCATATCGTTCAACTCAGCGAGCACTTCTTCTGCCCAATCAATCCAAGTTTGACGAATCAGAAGATTACGACGCAGCGTGAGACGCTCTAGACGTTGCTGCTTGTCTAGGGTCGCAGGCGTTGAGTAGTAACCGCTCTCGATTTCTTGGTAGTGTGCGACTAGCTTGCGTGACTCATCGATAAGCTCAGCGAGCTGAGTGCGAAACGGTGCAGAGGGTTGGATAGCACACGCCATCAACTTTGCACAGAACTCATCACGTACCGTAGGATGCGCGGTCGGTTGATCAAACCACTCACCCAGTGCAGTACGGCCGGCATCGGTAATGGAGTAAACTTTACGATCGGGTTTGCCTTCTTGAGGCTCGAGAACACAGGTCACAAGATTGTTTTGCGCCATCTTGTTCAGTTCGCGGTAGACTTGCTGGTGGCTTGCTTTCCAAAAGTAGCCGATAGTGGCAGAAAATTCTTTGGTAATATCGTAGCCCGTCGCATCACGAGTGCTCAGGACAGTTAAAATAACGTGTGGTAATGACATGTCTTCAATCCAAATGGTCAATAAACTTCAAAATACAACCGCTTAATCTTGTGTGTGCTTCTTTGGCACGAATTCTTTTGTCAAGCGGCGCCAACAATGTGTTGGCCATGTCACCTTAAAAAGCCATCTATCACCTAGGTCGATATACTATCGATACGCAAGCTGGTGTTGTTATAGTCACTTGCGATGGCTGAGTAGTATATCTAAATAATAAGCATAAAGTAGAATAGAAGGACAATGTTGCCTAAAAAACTGATAAAAGACTCAGTAGGTTTTTACCTGTAGTTTTTTATTTTCAATATTGAGTTATTTTGTCCTGATTTAGAAACATTATGCCTGAAAAATTGTATTTTTGGTATTCCATACAATATTTGGCGCAGTGTTGTGGCTCATCTTCCTCGTTAGTATTTGTTTTATAATAAAAAAGGCCGATAGATGACTATCGGCCTTTTAGGTTTAATGGGGCGGTGTGCGCCCAAATTTTGTGCGCTAGGCTTAGCCGGTGTTACGCATACCTGCCGCAATACCTGCGATGGTGAGCATTAAGGCTTCTTCAAGCTCTTCCGATGGCTCGTCAGTTTGACGCGTACGATAGAGCAGCTCTGCTTGCAGCATGTTCAATGGCTCAACATAGATATTGCGCAGGCGAATGGACTCTTGTCCCCACGGGTCGCTCTGCATCAAGTTCTCGTTGTTTTCGACATTCAGTACGGTTTTGATGTCTTTTTGTAGCTGTGCACGTAGGCGATCGCCGAGAGGCAGCAGCTCAGGATCTGCCAAGCGTTCATCGTAGTAGCGAGAAATGTCGATATTACACTTGCTGTAGACCATTTCGAGCATTCCGAGACGGGTTGAGAAGAATGGCCATTCACGACACATCTCTTCTAGTAGCGCTTGGTGCCCTTTGTCGACGGAGTATTGAATTGCTTCACCTGCGCCTAGCCATGCTGGTAGTACGAGACGGTTTTGGCTCCAAGAGAAAATCCAAGGAATCGCACGTAGGCTCTCTACACCGCCGTTCGGGTTACGCTTAGCTGGGCGAGAGCCCAGTGGTAGTTTACCAAGCTCCAGCTCTGGCGTTGCTTGACGGAAGTAAGGCACGAAGTCTGGTTCGCCGCGCACAATGCCACGATAGGCTTCACAGCTCACTTCAGACAGCACGTTCATCAGATCGCGCCACTCTTGTTTCGGCTCTGGTGGTGGCAGCAGGTTTGCCTCGAGAATTGCACTCGCGTAGAGGTTGAAACTGTTGACCGCCACTTCAGGTAAACCGAGTTTAAAGCGAATCATCTCACCTTGCTCTGTTACGCGTAGGCCGCCTTTCAAGCTCTTTGGTGGCTGAGACAGCAGCGCTGCATGTGCAGGTGCACCGCCACGGCCAATCGTGCCGCCGCGACCGTGGAAGAGGGTCAACTCTACGCCCTCCTCTTCAGCCACTTTGACCAAGGACTCCATTGCGTGGTACTGGGCCCAACCGGCCGACATGACGCCGGCGTCTTTGGCGGAATCCGAGTAGCCGATCATCACCATTTGGTGGTTTTGAATGAATCCGCGGTACAAGTCGATGCTCATCAGCTGTTTGATGACCGCTTCGGCGTTATTGAGGTCGTCGAGCGTTTCAAACAGCGGGCAAACATCCATACGGTACGGACAGCCCGACTCTTGCAGCAGCAAGTGCACCGCGAGAACATCAGAGGCGGTACGTGCCATAGAGATCACGTATGCGCCAAATGCTTCGCGAGGCTGAGCGGCAATGATCTTACAGGTGTCGAGTACCTCTTTGACAGGTTCAGAGGGTTCCCAATCGCGTGGCAGAAGTGGGCGCTTGGACGCCAGCTCATTGGTCAGGAACGCAATCTTATCTTGCTCGCTCCATTGGTCGTAATCGCCAATGCCCAGGTAGCGCGTCAGCTCTGACAGGACATCCGAATGACGGGTACTCTCTTGACGAATATCCAAACGTACCAA
The DNA here is from genome assembly GCF_059834225.1 of Vibrio sp. R10-SG3-ISO3. Lineage (NCBI taxonomy): Bacteria > Pseudomonadati > Pseudomonadota > Gammaproteobacteria > Vibrionales > Vibrionaceae > Vibrio > Vibrio sp. R10-SG3-ISO3. Next base: position 28,662 of record NZ_JCBDHE010000002.1, read on the forward strand.
GTGCACGCCGAAGGCTTTGATGCGGCGTAAGGTGTCGAGCAGTGAACCATCTGCAATCTTGCCCATGCCACACTCATGCAGTGACTGGTAGCAAGCGTAGAGGGGATCCCACAGCTGTGCGATGCGTTGCAGTGGCGCTTTGACTGCCAGTTTCTGACCATGGATCTTAGCATCAAGGATGTCTTTGGTGTCGGTCAGCAGTTCACGCAGTTCTTTGAGCACGGCACGGTAAGGTTCATGCTCATCCTCGCCAGCGAGTGCTCTCACCGCGTCGTTGCAGCGCGTCATGGACAATTCACTGACCAACTCGTTGACATCGCTGAGATAGAGATCCGCGGCTTTCCAGCGAGAAAGCAACATGACTTCACGGGTGATGGTGTGGGTGACAAACGGGTTGCCGTCGCGATCGCCACCCATCCAAGATGAAAAATGAACAGGGCGAGCATCGATAGGCAGCCCTTCACCAAGGTAATCGGTGAGTTTGTCGTCAAGCTCGCGCAAGAAGTCAGGCACGGCTTCCCACAGTGAGTTTTCAACCACAGCAAAGCCCCATTTCGCTTCATCGAGCGGAGTTGGGCGCTGCTTACGAATGGTGTCAGAATGCCAGCTTTGGGCAATCAGCTGCTCAAGGCGGCGTTCGGTCTTTTGGCGCTCTTTGGCGGACAGATCGCCAAGCTCAAGCTTGGACAAGCATTTGTTGATTTTAACCAGCTTGTTGATCATGGTGCGACGGGTGATTTCTGTCGGGTGCGCCGTGAGCACCAATTCGATGTTCAGATCGCGCACAGCCTGAGCAGTATCTAGCTTGCTGATCTCATTATTGCTCAGTTTGGCAAACAAGCTGTTGATGGCGTCCGGTTCACACACGTGCTCATCACAATGGCGTGAAATCGTATGGTACTGCTCCGCCATGTTGGTGAGGTTGAGGAACTGGTTGAACGCGTGCGCAACGGGAGTTAACTGCTCGTTTGGCAGGTTTTTGATCTCTTCAATCAAGCTCTCGCGGTCTTCTTTGTTGCCTGCGAGGGCAGATTTAGAAAGCTTACGAATTGTTTCTACTTTATCGAGCAGTGCTTCACCATGAGCATCCTTAATGGTGTTGCCGAGCAAGTGCCCGAGCATGCTTACGTTGCTTCGAAGAGCAGAGTATTTCTCATTCATTGTCGTCCTGCCTTGTAAAAAAATTACATCCATTGTTCTTTTGATAAGCCAACAATCTAGCGAAAAATGTCGCTTAGAGTCAATTATCACATGCAAAGTTTGCAAATATTATGCAATCGATATCAATGAGCAAAAAGCATCCAACCCCAGAGAAAATGGGTGAAATTTTATTACATTTGAAGTGGCTAACGACGAAAGATTGCTCTGCTCGAGAGGAAAGTCACCGAGCAGAGCGACGTGTCTGTTTTTAGAAACAGTATTTGTACATGGCTTTTGACAGTACATCGATGGTCGGATCGATAAAATCGAAGGCGAGGAACTCATCGGGCTGGTGGGCTTGGTCAATCGAGCCGGGGCCAAGCACCAAGGTCGGACATAACTGCTGCAAAAACGGCGCTTCGGTGCAGTAGTTGACCGTTTCAGCGTCCATGCCACAAATGGACTCCATACCACCAATAAACGGGTGATCATGTTGACACTCATAACCCGGGATCGGCTCATGCAGCGGCGTGATTTCAATTCGGCCGGGCCATTTGGCTTCGACGTCTTTCAGTGCGCCGCGCAGCATGTTGTCGAGGCCATCCAAACTGATACCGGGCAGCGGTCTCACGTCATAATGCAGTTCGCAGCAGCCACAGATGCGATTGGCGCTGTCGCCGCCGTGGATGTGACCCAGATTGAGAGTCGGGCTCGGAATCGCAAACCCTGGGTGATGATACTCTTTGATCAGTTTGTCGCGCAGTTGCATCAGCGCGTACAACACTTCATGCATGATTTCGATGGCGTTGACACCAAGCGCAGGGTCGGAAGAGTGGCCCGATTTACCGGTCACGCGCACGGCATTGGCGACGTGCCCTTTGTGGCCACGAATAGGCACTAAACTGGTTGGCTCGCCGATGATGCAGTAGTCCGGTTTAAATGGGGCGTGTTCAGTGAAATGACGAGCGCCGAGCATGGTCGTCTCTTCATCACATGTGGCTAAGATGTAGAGCGGTTTGCTTTGTTTGCTCCAGTCGACCTTTTTTACCGCTTCAATAATAAAGGCAAAAAAGCCTTTCATATCGGCTGTACCTAAACCGTAGAAACGGTTGTTGTCTTCTGTTAGGGCGTGAGGGTTGTAGTTCCAGCGTCCTTCATCAAATGGCACCGTATCGCTGTGTCCGGCCAGCAATAAGCCGCCTTCTCCTGAGCCTTTCTTTGCCATCAGGTTGAACTTGCCCGGTTCGACTTGCGTGGCTTCGACCTGAAAGCCGATGTCTTTGAGCCAGTCTGCGAGCTTTTCAATGACTTGCTGATTGCCTTCATCCCAGCGTGGGTCAGTCGAGCTGATGGATGAGGTAGAAATAAGGCCGCGGTAGACCTCTATAAAGCTAGGTAATTGCATATTTAGTTCGCATTCCCTGTTGACATAATTCTATTAAGAAGGTAAAACACATAATAAATCACTTTTAATGAATAAAAAACCGTTAAAAGCTAAAGTTTGTAAATTTATAGTCACTCTTTGGGTGGCGTTTTTAACCCAATTATGGATGTCGAGATGCTAAAAACCAAAATCATAGGTGCCAGCGGCTACACAGGCGCAGAATTGGCGCTCATGGTGCAAAAACACCCAGAGCTTACGCTAGCAGGTTTATATGTGTCCGCCAATAGCGTCGATGCAGGTAAGAGCATTGCGACACTGCACCCCAAGTTACAAGGTTTAGTGACCGAGCCAGTGCAGCCGCTCGTTGACGTGGCAAAGGTTGGCAAAGAGAGCGACGTGGTTTTTCTTGCGACTGCCCATGAAGTCAGCCACGATTTAGCCGCGCCATTGCTTGAGCAAGGCTGCCAGGTGTTTGATCTCTCGGGCGCTTTTCGGGTCAAAAAAGAGGGCTTCTACAGTGAGTTCTATGGTTTTGAGCACCAGTTCGAACAGCTGCTAGAAAATGCCACCTATGGTCTTGCCGAGTGGAATGAGCCAGGCATTAAACAGAGCCAGCTTATTGCGGTGCCGGGTTGTTATCCCACTGCGTCACAACTTGCCATCAAGCCACTATTGCAATCTGGGTTAGTTGATACAACTCAGTGGCCAGTCATCAATGCGACAAGTGGTGTGTCGGGCGCGGGGCGCAAAGCCTCACTGACGAACAGCTTTTGTGAAGTGAGTCTTCAGCCTTATGGCGTGTTTACTCACCGCCACCAACCGGAAATTGCCACTCATCTGGGTTGCGATGTGATCTTTACTCCTCATCTGGGCAATTTTAAACGTGGGATTTTGGCGACCATCACTATGAAGCTAGCGTCTGGTGTGACGGCTGAGCAAGTAGCACAAGCGTTTACTAACGCCTATCAGAACAAACCGGCCGTTCGTCTGCACACGACGACACTGCCTTCGATTCAGAACGTCGAAAACACGCCTTTCTGCGATATTGGCTGGAAGGTTCAGGGCGAGCACATCATTGTCGTATCGGCGATTGATAACTTGCTCAAAGGCGCATCGAGTCAAGCGATGCAATGTTTAAACATCCACTACGGATATCCCGAGTTAACTGCCCTTGTATAGTCTCAATCGTCAAGGTTGAAACTGAGTCATCAAGCGGTAGAGGTAAGAGTAATGACAGAGAACAATCAAACGCCATTAGTGATCAAATTAGGCGGTGCGGCACTTTCTTGCACCGAGACGCTCAGCCAAGTGTTTGGCGCCATCGCTAATTACCAAACTCAGGCGCAGCGACGAATTGTGATCGTCCACGGCGGCGGATACTTAGTGGACGATCTTATGGCCAAGCTCAATCTTGAAACGGTCAAAAAACAGGGTCTACGTGTGACGCCTTATGACCAAATTCCTGTCATTGCGGGTGCATTGGCTGGTACGGCCAACAAGCTACTGCAAGGGCAAGCGATTAAAGATGGCCTGAATGCAGTAGGGTTGAGCTTAGCCGATGGCGGTTTGTGTCAGGTTCAAGAGTTGGATCCGGAACTCGGCGCGGTAGGCAAAGCATCACCTGGCGATTCTACCGTGTTGCAAGCGATTTTGGCGACGGGCGCACTGCCGATCATTAGCTCGATTGGCTTGACGCAAGACGGCCAGTTGATGAACGTGAATGCCGACCAAGCGGCGGTCGCAGTGGCTGGCGCACTGGATGCAGAATTGGTGTTGTTGTCGGATGTGAGTGGTGTACTGGATGGTAAAGGCCACCTCATCAAAAGCTTAGATGAAGAGAAAGCACAAAGCCTGATCAAAGGCCAAGTGATCACCGATGGCATGATTGTCAAAGTCAACGCAGCGTTGGAAGCGGCGAATGACTTAGGTCGTCCGATTGAAGTAGCGACATGGCGCTACCCAGAAAAGCTCGTTGAGCTGTTCGCAGGGCAAAGCATCGGCACTCAGTTTTTACCTAAGCCATAAACACAAAGAGATTCGTGCAGTGACTTGTGGTCACTGCCAAACAAACACAGGGTGTCCGCTTGATTTGATGCAGGGCACCAAAGCAGATTAATCACCCAGCGCTAAGGCCATACGCCGCGCTGGATGTTGGAGAGAATAAAATGAGCAAAGTACAAGTAAACAAAGTCGTCGTCGCCTACTCTGGTGGTCTTGATACCTCAGTGATCATCCCGTGGCTAAAAGAGAACTACGACTGTGAAGTAGTCGCGTTTGTCGCTGATGTCGGCCAAGGTGAAGAAGAGTTGGTTGGCATCGAAGAAAAAGCGAAAGCATCCGGTGCGTCTGAGTGTTACGTGGTCGATCTCAAAGAAGAGATGGTGGCAGAGTACATCTACCCAACGCTGAAAACCGGCGCATACTACGAAGGCAAGTACTTGCTCGGCACCTCAATGGCTCGTCCTATCATTGCCAAAGCGCAAGTTGAGATTGCACGTAAAGTCGGTGCAGATGCCTTGTGTCACGGCTGTACCGGTAAAGGTAACGACCAAGTGCGTTTCGAAGGCGCGTTTGCTGCGCTCGCCCCTGACTTGCAAGTGATTGCGCCGTGGCGTGAGTGGGACTTGGTCAGCCGTGAAGAGTGTCTGGATTACCTAGCTGAGCGCAACATCCCTTGTAGTGCGTCGCTGACTAAAATCTACTCGCGTGATGCTAACGCTTGGCACATCTCAACCGAAGGTGGTGTACTAGAAGATACTTGGAATGCACCAAACGAAGATTGCTGGGTATGGACCGTTGACCCTGAGCAAGCGCCTAACGAAGCGGAATACGTCACCCTCAAAGTAGAAAAAGGCGAAGTGGTAGCGGTTGATGGTGAAACTATGACGCCATACAACGCACTGGTCTACCTCAATGAAAAAGGTGCGAAGCACGGTGTGGGTCGTATCGACATCGTTGAGAACCGTTTGGTCGGCATGAAGTCTCGCGGCTGCTACGAAACTCCGGGAGGCACCATCATGATGGAAGCGCTGCGTGCGGTTGAACAACTGGTGTTGGATAAAGCGTCATTTGAGTTCCGCGAAGAACTGGGCCTAAAAGCGTCACACCTTGTGTACGATGGTCGCTGGTTCACACCACTGTGTAAGTCTATCCTAGCGGCGTCTGAAGAGTTGGCGCAGGATGTCAATGGCGAGGTGGTTGTGAAGCTGTACAAAGGTCAAGCAACGGTAACGCAGAAACGTTCGGACAACAGCCTTTACAGCGAAGAGTTTGCGACCTTTGGTGAAGATGAAGTGTACGACCAAAGCCACGCAGGCGGATTCATTCGTCTCTACTCACTATCGAGCCGTATCCGCGCTTTGAACAGTCAGAAAAAATCGTAATCGATCTTCCTGAACTGTCTTGTTATCTTACTCAAGCCCATCTGAAAAGATGGGCTTGTTTCGTTACAGGCGACAGAAAATAGCCATGAATAAATATGTAAAAATAATGAATTAATACTTTATTTTTGTCTGAATTTGCCGTAACGTTGACCCATCAAAAAAATACTGAATTCCATTCAGAGATTGTTTTAGCAAACGCGCTGTCAAACGCACAGTGAGCACTGGTAATCAGGAGAAACGCAATGGCATTATGGGGCGGAAGATTTACCCAAGCAGCAGATACAAGATTCAAAGAATTCAACGATTCATTGCGTTTTGATTACCGATTGGCAGAGCAAGATATCGTCGGCTCTATCGCATGGTCGAAAGCGCTGCTTTCTGTCAATGTGTTGAGTGAAGAAGAGCAGCAGAAATTAGAGCTGGCGTTAAACGAGCTTAAGCTTGAAGTGATGGAAGACCCGCACCAAATCTTGCGTTCAGATGCGGAAGATATCCACTCTTGGGTAGAGCAGCAGCTGATCAGCAAAGTCGGCGATCTGGGTAAAAAACTGCACACGGGCCGTTCACGTAACGACCAAGTCGCCACTGACCTCAAACTTTGGTGTCGTCAGCAAGGCCAGCAACTGCTAATGGCGCTGGATCGCCTGCAAGCGCAAATGGTCTCTGTCGCCAAGCAACATCAAGCCACGGTATTACCGGGTTACACGCACTTACAACGCGCGCAGCCTGTTACGTTTGCCCACTGGTGTTTAGCCTACGTGGAGATGTTTGAGCGCGACTACTCACGTCTGCATGATGCGATTGAACGTCTTGATACTTGCCCGCTGGGCTCCGGTGCGTTGGCGGGAACGGCTTACCCGATTGATCGTGAAGTGTTGGCGCATAACTTGGGCTTTCGTCGTGCCACGCGTAACTCCCTCGACTCAGTGTCTGACCGCGATCATGTGATGGAGCTGATATCTGTCGCTTCGATTTCCATGCTGCACTTGTCGCGTCTGGCAGAAGATATGATTTTCTACAACTCAGGTGAATCCAATTTCATTGAGTTGGCTGATACCGTCACCTCTGGCTCATCTTTGATGCCGCAGAAGAAAAACCCTGATGCACTCGAGTTGATTCGTGGCAAAACAGGTCGCGTCTATGGCTCGCTAGCCGGGATGATGATGACCGTCAAAGCCTTGCCTCTGGCTTACAACAAAGACATGCAAGAAGACAAAGAAGGTCTGTTTGATGCACTCGACACCTGGAACGATTGCATGGAAATGGCCGCACTCTGTTTTGATGGCATCAAAGTCAACGGTGAGCGCACCTTGGAAGCGGCGAAGCAAGGATATGCAAACGCCACCGAATTGGCCGACTACTTGGTTGCCAAAGGCATTCCATTCCGTGAAGCGCACCACATTGTTGGCGTTGCTGTAGTGGGCGCGATTGAGAAAGGCTGCGCCCTTGAAGAGCTATCATTAGATGAGCTCAAAGCCTTCTCTGCGGTGATTGAGAACGATGTGTATGACATTCTCACCATCGAATCGTGTCTAGAGAAACGCAGTGCGCTTGGCGGTGTGTCACCCAAACAAGTGGCGTACGCCGTTGAGCAGGCGGAAGGCCGTTTGATCAAGCGCGACAACAACACCGTTAATGTGCGACCTGCACGTTTGACCGACATTGAAGCGCTGGAAGGCATGGTGACCTACTGGGCGAACATGGGTGAGAACTTACCGCGTTCACGTAATGAACTGGTGAGAGACATCGGCTCGTTCGCGGTGGCGGAACATCATGGAGAAGTGACTGGCTGCGCCTCACTTTACGTCTACGATTCTGGTTTGGCCGAGATTCGCTCATTAGGGGTGGAAGCGGGCTGGCAAGGTCAGGGACAGGGCAGTGCGATTGTTCAGTACCTGGTAGAGAAAGCGCGTCAAATGGCGATCAAGAAAGTCTTTGTGCTGACGCGTACGCCAGAGTTCTTCATGAAGCAGAGCTTCTTGCCGACCTCGAAATCACTGTTACCAGAGAAAGTGCTCAAAGATTGTGAGCAGTGCCCGCGTCAACATGCCTGTGATGAGGTCGCTCTAGAGGTGAATTTAGTCGAGCAGCCGATTGCCCGCGTCAACGTTGCGTAACTTATGTCTCTCAATCAAGAGGGCTCAATATAGACAACTTGATGGATGGCAGCTAAGCAAGGCTATATAAGCGGTTGAAACCCAAGGCGATAAAAAAGATCAAAAAAGATCGTTATCGTATGGGAACTTCTAAGAGAAAGTCCGGTCTATTAAAGTACCACTGCTTTTTCTTAGAAGAATCTAAGAGAGCCCCAAGACTAAGATTGGTTTTGGGGCTTTTTTCTATCTAGCCCCTGCGCAACCTGGCTGCGAGCTATCCATGACTCTCTTGATGAATGTCGCTAAGAAGGTATCGAAGAATACGTT
>NZ_JCBDHE010000003.1:0-41385 GCF_059834225.1 Vibrio sp. R10-SG3-ISO3
AAGGTACGCTCTTGACGGTGAAGTCCCTTGCGGATGGAGCTATTGAGAGTCGCAGATACCAGGTGGCTGCAACTGTTTATTAAAAACACAGCACTGTGCAAAATCGTAAGATGACGTATACGGTGTGACGCCTGCCCGGTGCCGGAAGGTTAATTGATGGGGTTAGACTTCGGTCGAAGCTCTTGATCGAAGCCCCGGTAAACGGCGGCCGTAACTATAACGGTCCTAAGGTAGCGAAATTCCTTGTCGGGTAAGTTCCGACCTGCACGAATGGCGTAATGATGGCCACGCTGTCTCCACCCGAGACTCAGTGAAATTGAAATCGCTGTGAAGATGCAGTGTACCCGCGGCTAGACGGAAAGACCCCGTGAACCTTTACTACAGCTTGGCACTGAACATTGAGCCTACATGTGTAGGATAGGTGGGAGGCTTTGAAGCAGGTACGCCAGTATCTGTGGAGCCGACCTTGAAATACCACCCTTGTATGTTTGATGTTCTAACTTAGCCCCGTTATCCGGGGTGAGGACAGTGCCTGGTGGGTAGTTTGACTGGGGCGGTCTCCTCCCAAAGAGTAACGGAGGAGCACGAAGGTGGGCTAATCACGGTTGGACATCGTGAGGTTAGTGCAATGGCATAAGCCCGCTTGACTGCGAGAATGACAATTCGAGCAGGTGCGAAAGCAGGTCATAGTGATCCGGTGGTTCTGAATGGAAGGGCCATCGCTCAACGGATAAAAGGTACTCCGGGGATAACAGGCTGATACCGCCCAAGAGTTCATATCGACGGCGGTGTTTGGCACCTCGATGTCGGCTCATCACATCCTGGGGCTGAAGTCGGTCCCAAGGGTATGGCTGTTCGCCATTTAAAGTGGTACGCGAGCTGGGTTTAGAACGTCGTGAGACAGTTCGGTCCCTATCTGCCGTGGGCGTTGGAAGATTGAAGGGGGCTGCTCCTAGTACGAGAGGACCGGAGTGGACGAACCTCTGGTGTTCGGGTTGTGTCGCCAGACGCATTGCCCGGTAGCTAAGTTCGGAATCGATAACCGCTGAAAGCATCTAAGCGGGAAGCGAGCCCTGAGATGAGTCTTCCCTGATACTTTAAGTATCCTTAAGGGTTGTTCGAGACTAGAACGTTGATAGGCAGGGTGTGTAAGCGCTGTGAGGCGTTGAGCTAACCTGTACTAATTGCCCGTGAGGCTTAACCATACAACACCCAAAGGGTTTTGATGGACTCAATGAAAGAACATTGAATGTGTAAGAACGTAAACAGCTTTCCGAATTAAAGAATTTGCTTGGCGACCATAGCGATTTGGACCCACCTGATTCCATGCCGAACTCAGAAGTGAAACGAATTAGCGCCGATGGTAGTGTGGGGTTTCCCCATGTGAGAGTAGGACATCGCCAGGCTTCAAATTATGGACACTTGCTTAGGCGAGTGATACCACTGCGGAGTGGTAGTTCAGTTGGTTAGAATACCGGCCTGTCACGCCGGGGGTCGCGGGTTCGAGTCCCGTCCACTCCGCCACTTATATGAGAGTCGTCTCGATAAACACGAAGATAGGGGTGTAGCTCCAATTGGCAGAGCAGCGGATTCCCCAAAGTCCTCGAGAAGGCGCGTGTTGGGAGTTCGAATATCTCTTCCACGAACAATTTGAACCTATTTTAGGGGTGTAGCTCCAATTGGCAGAGCAGCGGATTCCAAATCCGCGTGTTGGGAGTTCGAATCTCTCCACCCCTGCCATATCTAAGGCTCTAGTCGAAAGACTAGAGCCTTTTTGTATCTATAAAAACCCGTGGTTGTGGCTGTCACCCAATGCTCAGAGCAGCGGATTATCCCTATTCCAAATCGGCACGTATCGGGTGCTCGAATCTCTAGATTACCAGTCCCGTCTTCCTGGTATCTCTATTAGGAACTCTCGTTTTCGAACTTTTTGACTAACCAACACGTCACGAAATATCGATAACTAGCGTTCGGAAAGCCAAGCTTGCTAAAAGCGATATTGCCTTTAACCAGCATGCTGATGGGGATATCTATCGTTAGATACAAAAAAGCCCACTCGAGGAGTGGGCTAGAAATAGGGTGAAGTTTCGGTTACTTCAGGATAGCTTCGTTACCATTTTCACGGATGTGCTTAAGCATACCTTTCACGCCACGTGCGCTTGATGCCACAACGTTGCCTGACTTCATGTACTCTGTGCCGCCTGCAAAGTCTGTCACGATTGCGCCAGCTTCACGAGCAATCAGTTCACCTGCAGCGATGTCCCAAGGTTTCAGTCCTAGCTCGAAGTAACCGTCTACGCGGCCGGCAGCCATGTAGCATAGGTCCAACGCAGCTGAGCCAGTGCGACGGAAGTCTGAACAGTCAACAAAGAGCGCTGAAAGAATTTTTAGGTAAGATTCAGAGTGCTGTTTCTGCTTGAATGGAAAACCCGTTGCAAGCACAGTGCCTTGTAGATCTTTTAGCTGTTTCACACGGATGCGCGCATTGTTGAGCTGTGCACCTGCGCCACGTTGCGCTGTAAACAGTTCATTAAGCATAGGATCGTAAACACACGCTACTTCCGTTTTACCTTTAAAACGAACAGCGATAGAAACGCAGAAATGAGGCAAACCTTTCACAAAGTTTGTGGTGCCATCCAGTGGGTCGATGATCCATTGTACGTCTTTATCTTTACCTTCAATAACCCCATTTTCTTCTGCAACAATGCAGTGCTCTGGGTATGAAGCCTTGATGGTATCGATAATGATAGCTTCTGCTTCTTTGTCGACGTTAGTGACAAAGTCGTTCGTGCCTTTCTGAGTTGATTCGATCTTCTCAGCATTTTCTAAAGATTTAGCAATATGGTTGCCAGCTTTTCGTGCAGCACGAATAGCGATATTAAGCATTGGATGCATACTAATTTCCCAACGGATGTTAAAGAACAGAAAAACGGGCGGGAGTATATCAGATTGCTCGATAAATGGAAGTGGTTATTTTTTGAACTCTTAACTTTTATGCTCTTAAGGGTCTGACCATTTTACTCAGGTATATGTTAATATCTCGCAGCGGTTTTTATCTTGGTACGGTTTGATGTTAAATAACGTTAAGGTTGTCTTAGTTGGCACCTCACATTCGGGCAATATTGGTTCTGCAGCGCGTGCGATGAAAGTCATGGGCTTATCCAACATGGTGTTGGTCGATCCTCAATGTGAAGTTGATGAACAAGCGATTGCGTTGGCGTCGGGGGCATCGGACATTGCGTTGAACGCCGAAGTGGTCAGCACCTTAGAAGAGGCAGTAAAAGAGTGTGTGCTCGTGGTGGGTTCGAGTGCCCGCTCCAGAACCCTTGAATGGCCGATGTTGACACCAAGAGAGTGCGGCAAAAAATTTGTCGCTGAAGGGCAGCAGGCACCTGTAGCCCTTGTCTTTGGGCGAGAACGAACTGGTCTAACTAACGAGGAGTTGCAAACGTGTCACTATCACGTGTGCATACCTGCTAACCCGGAGTACAGCTCTCTCAACCTCGCTATGGCAGTGCAAACCCTCAGCTACGAAGTCCGAGTGGCTTATCTCGATGCCGAGCAAGCGCAATATGCCCCATCTGAAGCTGAATACCCCAAGCATAAAGAGTTGGAAATGTTCTTTGAGCACCTTGAAAAAGTCGCGACCGAGACCCAGTTTATAAATCAGCAGCAGCCCGGTAAAGTGATGAACAAGGTTCGCCGGTTGTTCAATCGAGCGAGGCCAGAGGCCCAAGAGCTCAATATTTTACGCGGTATGTTGAGCGCTATCGAGAAGCAGCTTTCCAAAGGGTAAAGCCACAGTAAGCTTAGGGATGAATACCTGAGTAAATTAGTCAATTAAATACTTGACCATTTTGGTCAAGTATGAAAAACTTCCTACCACATAAACGATGTGGATATGGTGTTATATGAGACTTACATCTAAAGGAAGATACGCAGTGACAGCCATGTTAGATGTGGCTCTGCACTCACAACAAAATCCAGTGCCGCTTGCGGACATTTCTGAGCGTCAAGGCATCTCCTTGTCTTACTTAGAGCAACTGTTTTCTAAGCTACGTAAAGCTGGCCTAGTGGCGAGTGTACGTGGCCCTGGTGGTGGTTACCGTCTTGGTGCAGAAGCGAATACTATTGCTATTGGTACTGTTATCGCAGCGGTCGATGAGTCGGTCGATGCGACGAAATGCAATGGTAAAGGTGACTGCCAAGGTGGTACTCGCTGCCTAACTCATACGCTATGGCGTGACCTGAGTTCTCGAATTAGTGATTTCCTCAACAACATCACACTCGGTGAGTTGATGAATGACAATGAAGTATTAGAAATTTCAGACCGTCAAGATATCGATCTTGCTGTCAATCATGGGTTTACCAACAAAAATACAAGCACCGCACCCATCGGTGTCAACGTCCGCTCTTAAGCGGTCTGCCTGTTACATTGGAGTAGAGAATGAAACTGCCGATTTATTTAGATTATTCAGCGACTTGCCCAGTTGATCCACGTGTTGCTGAAAAAATGGTTCAGTACATGACAATGGACGGTACGTTTGGCAACCCTGCATCACGTTCACACCGTTACGGTTGGCAGGCTGAAGAGGCGGTAGACACGGCCCGTGAGAACATTGCAGATTTGCTCAATGCAGATCCTCGTGAAATCGTCTTTACGTCAGGCGCGACTGAATCTGACAACCTCGCTATCAAAGGTGCTGCACACTTCTATGAGAAGAAAGGTAAACATATCATTACCTGCAAAACCGAGCACAAAGCAGTTCTTGATCCTTGCCGTCAATTAGAGCGTGAAGGCTTTGAGGTGACATACCTAGAGCCAGAATCAAACGGCATCATCGATATGAATAAGCTTGAAGCGGCGATGCGTGACGACACGGTTCTTGTATCTATCATGCATGTGAACAACGAAATCGGTGTGATTCAAGATATCGCCTCTATTGGTGAGTTGTGTCGTGAGCGCAAGATTGTTTTCCACGTCGATGCAGCGCAGTCTGCGGGCAAAGTGCCTATCGATGTTCAAGAGATGAAAGTTGATCTGATTTCTCTTTCAGCGCACAAAGCGTACGGTCCTAAAGGCATTGGCGCCTTGTACGTTCGTCGTAAGCCTCGTATTCGTCTAGAAGCGCAAATGCACGGTGGTGGTCATGAACGCGGATTCCGTTCTGGCACACTGGCAACACATCAGATTGTCGGTATGGGCGAAGCCTTCCGTATCGCAAAGGAAGAGATGCAGAAAGATCACGACCATGCTTTGGCATTGCGTGAGCGTCTACTCAATGGTGTGAAAGACTTAGAAGCCGTGACCATCAATGGTGACTTAGAGCAACGTGTACCACAAAACCTAAACATCAGCTTCGCGTTTGTAGAAGGTGAATCTTTGCTTATGTCGCTGAAAGATCTTGCGGTGTCTTCAGGCAGTGCGTGTACCTCTGCTAGCCTAGAGCCATCTTATGTACTGCGCGCTCTCGGTTTAGATGATGAACTGGCACACAGCTCAATTCGCTTCTCATTTGGTCGTTTCACCACTGAAGAAGAAATTGATTACGCAATTGAACAAATTCGCGTAGCGGTAAACAAGCTACGTGACATGTCTCCTCTATGGGATATGTACAAGGAAGGGGTCGACCTAAGCACTGTTGAGTGGGCGCACCACTAATAGATAGGTTTCCCCAGGGAATGAGATAGAGGATTCGAGGTAAATATCATGGCATACAGCGAAAAAGTAATTGATCACTACGAAAACCCACGTAACGTTGGTTCGTTTGATAAAGAAGATCCATCGGTTGGTAGCGGCATGGTTGGCGCACCAGCGTGTGGTGACGTAATGAAACTGCAAATCAAAGTGACCCCAGAGGGCATTATTGAAGACGCGAAATTTAAGACTTACGGTTGTGGTAGCGCGATTGCGTCTAGCTCTCTCGTCACAGAGTGGGTAAAAGGTAAGAGCATCGATGAAGCCGCGGCGATTAAGAACGCGGAAATTGCTGAGGAGCTCGAGCTTCCACCGGTAAAAGTACACTGCTCTATTTTGGCGGAAGACGCCATTAAAGCAGCCGTTGCTGACTATAAGAAAAAACACCAACAATAAGTTACAATGGGAGGCTCGCTCTCCCATTATCATCGTCAAATAAAAAACTAAGGTGCAGTATGGCCATCACAATGACAGAGACAGCGGCAAGCCGCGTAAGAACCTTCTTAGAAAACCGAGGTAAAGGCATTGGCTTGCGCTTGGGTGTGAAAACGACAGGTTGCTCTGGTATGGCGTATGTGCTCGAGTTTGTCGATGATCTCAATGAAGAAGATGAAGTATTTGAGCATTCTGGTGTCAAAGTGATCATTGACAAGAAAAGCCTCGTTTACCTAGATGGCACCGAACTTGATTATGTTAAGGAAGGGCTCAACGAAGGTTTCGAGTTCAACAACCCGAACGCAAAAGGCGAGTGTGGTTGTGGTGAGAGCTTTAACGTTTAATTGATGATATGGGTAGGGCATGTCCCTACCGATTGACGACCAAGGACAGAATTCTTAATGAATTACTTTGAATTATTTGGGCTACCAAGTCAGTTTAATCTGGATGGTAGCCTTCTTTCTTCACAGTTCCGTGAACTCCAGAAGCGTTTTCATCCAGACAACTTTGCCAGTGGTTCTGAGCGTGATCGTTTAATGGCGGTACAGAAAGCTTCTGAGATCAATGACGCTTACCACGTGCTAAAAAATCCCATCAGCCGGGCGGAGTATATTCTGCAACAGCAAGGGGTGGACATCCGCTCGGAGCAGCAGACGATGCAGGATCCGATGTTTCTCATGGAGCAAATGGAGCTGCGTGAAGAGCTAGAAGAAATGAGCCAGAGTGGCGATGTGGAGACGGCGCTGTTTGACTTCGATGCGAAAGTCAGCCGCATGCATCAGCAGCAGTTGGAGAGTATGCAGCAGCAACTGGATGAACAACGCTGGATAGAAGCAGCGGACAGCGTCAGAAAACTTAAATTCATTGCGAAATTAAAACACGAAATTGAGCGAGTCGAAGATAACCTCCTCGGCTAGTGAGTAACAAGGATCCATCATGGCATTACTTCAAATTGCAGAGCCTGGCCAGAGTTCTGCTCCCCATGAGCACAAACTCGCGGCGGGTATTGATTTAGGTACAACCAACTCTCTGGTGGCTTCGGTACAAAGTGGCCAAGCCAAGACATTAAAAGATGAGCAAGGTCGAAGCCTATTGCCTTCGATTGTGAACTACTCGGGTGACAACATCGAAGTAGGCTATGACGCCGCTGCTCTAGCTGAGGCGGATCCGGAAAACACCATTATTTCCGTTAAACGCTTGATTGGACGCTCTTTATCCGACATCCAAACGCGTTACCCCAACTTACCTTATGAGATGCAAGCCAGTGACAATGGATTGCCAGTACTGCGCACTGCAATGGGGAACAAGAACCCAATTGAAGTTTCGGCAGATATTTTGCGCTCACTGGGTCAACGCGCAGAACAAAGCCTAGGTGGCGAACTGGCTGGCGTTGTCATTACTGTGCCAGCCTACTTTGATGATGCGCAGCGCGCGGGCACAAAAGATGCGGCAAAACTGGCTGGTCTGCATGTGCTACGTTTGCTCAATGAGCCAACCGCCGCCGCGATTGCGTATGGTTTGGACTCCGGGCAAGAAGGCGTGATCGCGGTTTACGATCTTGGTGGCGGCACTTTTGATATCTCAATTCTCCGCCTCTCTAAAGGCGTTTTTGAGGTATTGGCGACAGGCGGTGATTCTGCGTTGGGCGGCGATGATTTCGATCACTTGCTCGCTGATTATCTGATCGACAAAGCCGGGATAACCACGCGCCTTTCCAGTCATGATTACCGCGTAGCCCTTAATGTGGCCACTCGAACCAAAATTGCTTTTTCAGATCAAGAGGCCGTTGATGTCTCGCTGCTCAATTGGCAAGGTACGGTGACGCGCGCAGAATTCGAAACATTGATTCAACCGCTAGTGAAAAAAACACTGCTGACTTGTCGCCGTGCACTGAAAGATGCGCAGGTTGAAGCCAATGAAGTGCAAGAAGTCGTGATGGTTGGCGGTTCCACACGAACGTTGCTAGTGCGTGAAATGGTCGGTGAGTTCTTTAACCGCACTCCGCTGACCAGCATCAATCCAGATGAAGTGGTGGCGATTGGCGCAGGTATCCAAGCGGATGTGTTGGCAGGCAACAAACCGGACTCTGAAATGTTGCTGCTGGATGTGATTCCATTGTCGCTCGGCATCGAGACAATGGGAGGATTGGTTGAAAAAATCATTCCACGCAATACGACGATTCCTGTTGCTCGTGCGCAAGAATTTACGACTTTCAAAGATGGTCAAACAGCGATGAGTGTGCACATTGTGCAAGGTGAACGTGAAATGGTGGACGATTGTCGCTCATTAGCTCGTTTCTCCCTAAAAGGCATTCCGCCGATGGCCGCTGGTGCAGCGCACGTCCGTGTGACCTACCAAGTCGATGCAGATGGTTTGCTCTCAGTGACTGCGATGGAAAAGAGCACGGGCGTTCAGTCTGAAATTCAAGTGAAACCGTCATACGGTCTCAGTGACGATGAAGTCGCGAACATGCTACGTGACTCCATGACGCACGCCAAAGAAGACATGATGGCTCGCGCATTGGCAGAGCAGCGTGTAGAGGCTGACCGTGTGATTGAAGGTCTACTCGCCGCCATGCAAGCGGATGGCGATGAGCTACTTTCAGAACAAGAGCGCCAACAACTGTTGCACGTTATCGAGCAATTGATAGCGCTACGTAATGGTGATGATGCCGATGCGATTGAGCAAGGTATCAAAGAAACAGACAAAGCGAGCCAAGACTTCGCCTCTCGTCGTATGGACAAATCGATTCGCGCGGCACTGTCTGGTCAGTCCGTGGACGAACTATAAGAGAAACACGTTATGCCTAAGATTATTGTATTGCCTCACGAAGATTTGTGCCCTGAAGGGGTGGTGCTAGACGCCCAATCGGGCGAAACGGTACTGGATGTGGCATTAAAAAACGGAATTGGAATTGAACATGCATGCGAAAAATCGTGTGCATGCACGACGTGCCACGTTGTGATCCGTGAAGGCTTTGATTCGCTCGAAGAGAGCGATGAGCTGGAAGATGACATGCTAGATAAAGCGTGGGGTTTGGAGCCAGAATCACGCCTGGGCTGTCAAGCGAGAGTCGCGGATGAAGATTTGGTTGTGGAAATACCAAAGTACACATTGAACCACGCATCAGAAGATCATTAATCACTGTACCCCATGTGAGTTGAAACAGGAAGGTAAGCAATGAAATGGACAGATTCACGCGATATTGCCATCGAGCTGTGTGACAAATTTCCAGATACGGATCCTAAAACCGTGCGCTTTACGGATCTTCATCAGTGGATTTTAGAGCTCGATGACTTCGATGATGAGCCCAACCGCTCCAATGAAAAAATCCTCGAAGCCGTCATCTTATGCTGGATGGATGAGATGGATTAACGCGGGTTGAGAGAAAACCTTGCAGAGTTAACAAAACTTACTAAAAAAAACGGACCCTATGGTCCGTTTTTTTATCAAGTTGACACTTTAACCCTACAAAATGCTAACATCCGTCAAAGCATAGAATAAGAGCGTAGGCAGCGCTCAGATAAGACAAGGAGAAACCATGTCTACAACGATGTCTGTTTTTTTAAGCCAACAAGCCGCCGCACCACAATGGGGTGAAAAAGCCATCCTTTCATTCGTGGCGAATGGCGCAACGATCCACCTTAGCGACAGTCATGATTTAGGCGCGATTCAGCGTGCTGCGCGCAAGTTAGAAGCGCAAGGTATTCGAGAAGCTTCACTCGAGGGCGAAGGATGGGATCTAGAAAGCATTTGGGCTTTCCATCAAGGCTTCCGTGCCCCGAAGAAAACCAGCCTGCTTTCCTGGGGCGCTCTGTCAGATGCGGATCAAGCTGAGCTCGATGCGCGCATCAAAGCGACAGAGTTCACCCGAGATATAATCAATAAACCCGCTGAAGAGGTGGCACCACGTCAGCTGGCCACTATGGCGGCAGAGTTCATTAAATCCGTTGCACCAGAAGGGACAGTGACGGCACGTATTGTTAAAGACAAAGACCTTCTCGCTGAAGATTGGCAGGGTATCTATGCCGTCGGTCGTGGCTCAGAGCGCACATCCGCAATGCTGCAATTGGATTACAACCCGACCGGTGATGAGAATGCACCCGTCTTTGCTTGCCTTGTAGGTAAAGGCATCACGTTTGACTCAGGCGGCTACAGTCTAAAACCTTCGAACATGATGACGGCAATGAAGTCAGACATGGGCGGCGCTGGGACGATCACTGGCGGTCTCGCCCTCGCGATCATGCGTGGCTTGAACAAACGTGTGAAGCTTATCCTTTGCTGTGCAGAGAATATGATTTCAGGCCGAGCACTTAAACTGGGTGACATCATTACCTACAAAAATGGTAAAACCGTTGAAATCATGAATACGGACGCTGAAGGCCGTCTGGTATTGGCGGATGGTTTGATTTATGCGAGCGAGCAGCAGCCCGAGCTGATTATTGATTGCGCGACCCTCACTGGTGCAGCCAAACATGCGCTTGGTAATGACTACCATGCACTGTTTAGTTTTGACGATGAGCTAGCGCATCAAGCGCTGACCTCTGCGAAAGCAGAGAAAGAGGGATTGTGGCCGCTACCATTAGCGGACTTCCACCGTGGCATGTTGCCGTCTAACTTTGCCGATCTTTCTAACATCAGCAGTGGCGACTATGCACCAGGTGCGAGTACCGCAGCCGCGTTCTTGTCCTACTTCGTTGCTGATTACAAAAAAGGTTGGTTGCATTTTGACTGTGCGGCCACTTACCGCAAGGGTCCTACGGACAAGTGGGCCGCAGGCGCTACGGGCGTCGGCGTACGAACCTTAGCGCGTGTACTGCAAGAGCAGGCTGGCGAATAGTGACATGGCCGTAAGGCCATGTTCTATTGTGATTACACAACACCCTATATTTTCATATAACTATACTAATGACTGAAGGATGACTTATGGCTCTAGAAAGAACCTTTTCCATTATCAAGCCCGATGCGGTAGAGAGAAATCTGATTGGTGAGATTTACCATCGCATTGAAAAAGCGGGGCTTCGTATCATTGCTGCGAAAATGGTCCATTTAACCCAAGAACAGGCCAGTGGTTTTTACGCTGAACACGAAGGGAAGCCTTTTTTTCCTGCATTGAAAGAGTTTATGACTTCAGGCCCGATTATGGTTCAAGTTCTAGAAGGGGAAAATGCGATTGCCCGTTACCGTGAGCTGATGGGAACAACAAACCCTGAAGAAGCCGCTTGCGGCACGATTCGTGCTGACTATGCGCTGAGTATGCGTCACAACTCGGTTCACGGTTCTGACAGCCCTGAGTCGGCAGCGCGCGAGATCGAGTTCTTCTTCCCTCAGTCAGAAATCTGCCCACGTTAATTGTTATTCGGGCAGAAAATGATCAATGCTGTTTGCCTTGGCAAGCAGCATTTTTTATCGCGAGATATCGAATCAATCCGGTTGAGATTAGTAAGAAAGACTGAAAATTCCTGCTAAGATTGATGGGAAAAGTTTTTTTGAACACAAGTGCACACGAGGGTATCAGTCTTGACAGATTGTGATATACTCTGCGCGCAATTTATACCTTATAAACAGAGTAAGACAATGGCAGATTTATCAAAGTACAGAAACATTGGTATTTTCGCGCACGTTGATGCGGGTAAAACTACCACCACTGAGCGTATCCTTAAGCTTACTGGTAAAATCCACAAAACTGGTGAAGTACATGACGGTGAGTCTACGACTGACTTCATGGAGCAGGAAGCTGAGCGCGGTATTACTATCCAGTCTGCTGCGGTAACTTGTGAGTGGAATGGCCACCGCCTAAACGTTATCGATACTCCGGGACACGTTGACTTTACAGTTGAAGTATACCGTTCACTAAAAGTTCTTGATGGTGGTATCGGTGTTTTCTGTGGTTCTGGTGGTGTTGAGCCTCAGTCAGAAACGAACTGGCGCTACGCGAACGAATCAGAAGTATCTCGTCTGATCTTCGTAAACAAACTAGACCGTATGGGCGCAGACTTCTTCAACGTTGTTGACCAAGTTAAGAACGTTCTAGCGGCTAACCCACTAGTGATGGTTCTTCCAATCGGCCGTGAAGATGACTTCGTTGGTGTGGTTGATCTGCTATCTCGTAAAGCGTACGTATGGGATGACTCTGGTCTTCCTGAGAACTACGAAATCTTAGACGTTCCAGCTGACATGGTTGATGACGTTGAACAGTACCGTGAAGAGCTAATCGAAACGGCTGTTGAGCAAGACGACGACCTAATGGAAGCGTACATGGAAGGTGAAGAGCCTTCTATCGAAGACATCAAGCGTTGTATCCGTAAAGGTACACGTGACCTAGCATTCTTCCCTACATTCTGTGGTTCTGCATTTAAGAACAAGGGTGTTCAGCTAGTACTAGACGCAGTGGTAGATTACTTACCATCGCCAACAGAAGTGGAGCCTCAGCCTCTAACTGATCCAGAAACTGGTGAGCCAACTGGTGAAGTTGCAACAGTATCTGCAGACGAGCCTCTACGTGCTCTAGCGTTTAAGATCATGGACGACCGCTTCGGCGCACTAACCTTCATCCGTATCTACTCAGGTGTGATGAAGAAAGGTGATACGATCCTTAACGCGGCAACAGGTAAAACTGAGCGTATCGGCCGTATGTGTGAAATGCAAGCTGATGACCGTAACGAGATCACTGAAGCGCAAGCGGGTGACATCATCGCTGTTGTTGGTATGAAGAACGTTCAAACAGGTCACACTCTATGTGATCCTAAGCACGAATGTACTCTAGAGCCAATGATCTTCCCTGAGCCAGTAATCTCGATTGCTGTATCACCAAAAGACAAAGGTTCAACTGAGAAAATGGGTATCGCGATCGGTAAAATGGTTGCAGAAGATCCATCTTTCCAAGTAGAGACTGACGAAGATTCAGGCGAAACTATCCTAAAAGGTATGGGTGAACTTCACCTAGACATCAAGGTAGACATCCTTAAGCGTACTTACGGTGTTGAGCTAGAAGTCGGTGCACCGCAGGTAGCTTACCGTGAGACTATCACTCAAGCAGTTGAAGATAGCTACACGCACAAGAAGCAGTCTGGTGGTTCTGGTCAGTTCGGTAAGATTGACTACCGTATCAAACCAGGTGAGCCAAACTCTGGCTTTACGTTCAAGTCAACAGTTGTTGGTGGTAACGTACCTAAAGAATTCTGGCCTGCAGTAGAGAAAGGCTTCGCGAGCATGATGGAAACGGGTGTTCTAGCTGGCTTCCCTACGCTAGACGTAGAAGTTGAGCTATTCGACGGTGGCTTCCACGCAGTTGACTCATCAGCAATCGCTTACGAAATTGCAGCGAAAGGTGCATTCCGTCAGTCTATGCCTAAAGCAGGTGCTCAGCTTCTAGAGCCTATCATGCACGTTGACGTATTCTCACCAGATGACAACGTAGGTGATGTAATCGGTGACCTCAACCGTCGTCGTGGCATGATCAAAGATCAACAAGCTGGTGCAACAGGTGTTCGTATTAAAGCTGACGTTCCTCTATCTGAGATGTTCGGCTACATCGGTCACCTACGTACTATCACTTCTGGTCGTGGTCAGTTCTCTATGGAGTTCGCTCACTACGCACCATGTCCAGCAAACGTTGCTGAGCAAGTTATCGCTGAAGTGAAAGAGCGCAACGCTAAGAAGTAATTCTTAACCGCGTATCACTTGTGTGATGATTACAAACCTTCGATGCGAAAGCATCGGAGGTTTTTTTATGCCTATTTTTGACCACGTTTTCTCTTTAGACCAGCAGTTATCGGCGCTCGCTAAGCGATAACAAATATTGTTCATAACGATTAATTAATTTCCCTTTCAATTGATTAACAATTAAATAATTATGCGCCCGAATCCCAGCGCGTTGCTGGACAGGTTGGATCGCATACCATGAAAGTGTTTTCTAAAGTAGTGGGTCTGAGCGCATTGTTACTCAGCCTTTCTTCTCACGCAGATAATAAAGTTTTGAACGTTTACGCTTGGGGTGGCTACTTGCCAGAAGCGTCATTAAAAGCGTTCGAGAAACAAGAAGGCGTAACGATTAACTATTCAACATTTGAAAATAATGAATCAATGTACACCAAGTTAAAACTGGTGAAAGGCTCAGGTTACGATGTGGTATTCGCTTCGGCCTACTTTATCGAGAAAATGGGACGTGAAGGACTACTGGCTGAGATAGATCATGCGCAAGTCCAGAATATGGGCGACGCGATGGAAGGGTTATTGGGCCAAGCTCATGATCCTGACAACCGTTACTCTTTGCCTTACATTTGGGGCGTGACGGGCATCAGCTACAATGAATCCCTTGTTGACGAGCCTGTCACCAAATGGGCACAGCTTTGGGATGCGAAATACGCACAACAGGTGATGCTGATCGACGATATTCGTGACGTATTTGGTATGGCGCTGAAATTGAACGGTCATAGCATCAACACGAAGAACGAAGACGAGATCAAGCAGGCCTACGAATCGTTAGTAGCCTTGAGAGATAACGTCCTACTCTATAACTCAGATGCACCACAAATGCCTTACGTTTCCGGTGAAGCCTCTGTTGGTATGCAGTGGAATGGTAATGCCTACCAAGGCCAAGTCGAAATGCCAGAGCTGAAGTTTGTGATGCCAGAAGAGGGCGCGGTATTGTGGATGGATAACTTTACTATTCCATCAGGCAGCCAAAACAAAGCATTGGCACACAAGTTCATTAACTTTATGTACCAAGCTGAGCAGCAAGCTGAGATCGTCAATAGCCTAGGCTATGCGTCCGCAACGAATGCAGGCCGCGCATTGCTAGCTGACGAACTTAAGAATAACCCGACGATTTTCCCAGCGGTGGAAGACATCAAGAAAGGGGAGTTCATTAACGATGTTGGTGCTGAGACCTTAGCGGTGTATGAGAAGTACTGGCAACGTCTAAGAACCCAATAATCGGGTCGGCTCTAAGCTTAAACGTAACACACCCCTAGCGAGATATCGCTGGGGGCGATGTCATTCACAAGGGGCAATTTCATTACTCAGCCAGTGGGCGAAAGCTTGAATACGATCGCGCCTTGTCGATTCTCTATCATAGAAGAGATTAAATTGAATGCCCGGGGTCATGCCGATATCGAAGGGCTTCATGAGTAGTCCACGTTCGACGTAATCAGCCGCGAGTGAGTCAGAGACTAAGCAGGCGCCATGCCCGGCCATGACGGCGTTCATTGCGTGATCGAAGGTACTGACATCCATCCAACGAACCGACTCTTTTTCCATCTTTATACCGGCTTTAGCAAACCAACTTTTCCAAGGGTAACCGCCAGACTCATAGTGAATTAACCAACTGGCGAGCAGCTGTTCGGGTTGAGTCAGGTTAATGGACTTGGCTAAGTGAGGGGAGCAAAAAGGATAAATGATCTCTTCAAACAGGAACTCTTTGTGAAGTTTCGATGGGCACTCTTCACCCAGCGTCTCACCTTGCCAAATGACCACATCCGCTTCACCTTGTTTTAAGTTTGGCGCGTCACAGCTAGTGATGATCCGAATGGGGATGTTGGGATGCTGGCTTGAGAACTTCCATAGACGTGGCAATAACCAGCGAGAGGCAAATGAAGGCGTAGAGCTGACACAGAGCAATCCTTCGACCGGCTCAGCTTGAATCTGATTGAGCCCCGAAATGATCTGTTCGAACCCATGAGAGACATGCTTATACAGCACCTTGCCTTGCTCTGTGAGACGCATTTCCCGACCATCACGCACGAACAGTTTGCATCCTAAGCCATCTTCAAGTTGACGTATTTTTTGGCTCACCGCCGCCTGACTGACGAACAGCGCTTCAGCCGCTCGACTGTAGCTGTTGTGCCTCGCCGCGACTTCGAAATACCGTAACCCCGGAAGATGATGCAGCCTTGCATCCATAGACGATCCTTTTCAATCACATTTTGCTCGTCACTATACATGACGAAAAAAAGGAGAACCATGTTCTCCTTAACTTCTCGATAAGATAGCGCGACTAGCGTTACTCTTCCCAGACAACGAGTTGACCTTTCGGCCAGTTGTGGCCCTCGTCGTGGTACTTCTGTTCCAGTACATGGCGTTTGATCTTGAGTGTGGGCGTTAGAATGCCATTTTCGATGCTCCACGGCTCTTTGATCATCAGTACCCCTTTGATTTGCTCATGCGATTCGAGCTCTTGGTTCATCCGCGCAATCACTTTTTTGGTGGTGCGTTCATAGCGAGCACGGTCAAAGTTAGGAAAGTCATGCGGGACGACGAGCAAAATCGGGGCGGGCAGACCGAGGCCAATTAAACACATCATTTCAACGCGGCTGTATTCGAACAATTTCTTCTCAATGGGCACTGGCGCGACAAATTTACCTTTGGCGGTTTTGAAGGTGTCTTTCTTGCGTCCTTGAATGGTCAAGTAGCCTTCAGCATCGATAGCGCCGATGTCGCCAGTATGTAGCCAACCTTCGCTGTCGAATGACTCCTGACTGGCAATGTCATTTTTGTAGTAGCCAGAGAACATCCCTTTACTGCGTACCATGATTTCATCATCGTCGGCAATTTTGAGTTCGATTCCGGGGCCAGCATTGCCGACACTGCCAATCTTATCAGCGCGGAACGGGTAGTTGAGTGTGCTGTAGGCAAAGGACTCAGTCATCCCCCAAGCCTCAGTAATATTGAGGCCGACACTGTGATACCAATCGAGCAAAGCGGGTGACACCGGCGCAGAGCCACAGCCGAGCACGCGTGCTTGATCTAAGCCCAGGCCATCGGCGAGCTTTTTCTTGATAAGGGAATTAACGAACGGAATCTTGAGCAGAATATTGAGCTTCCTCTGTGGCAATTTATCTTGGATACGCTGTTGGAACAGAGTCCAGAGTCTGGGAACAGAGATAAACAGAGTCGGGCGCTGCATTTTGACATCTTCGATAAAGGTATCAAGTGACTCTGGGAAGGCCGTTTGGACGCCACCCATGATGGAGGACCCAAAGATGTACACACGCTCGGTAATGTGCGCCAAAGGGAGGTAGGAGAATAGGCGATCGTTCTCTTCAATGCCGATATGATTGATCAACTGCTGCGCAGACCAACTGAATGCGCCATAAGTCAACATTGCCCCTTTCGGTAGACCCGATGTCCCTGATGTATACACCAGCGACATTAACTTATCATCGCAGTGCTCGGCACGAAAATCCGTTGGAGCATGCTGCGCCATTAAGTCGTTGAACTGATGTTGGCACTTTGGCGCAGTGTCATAGGGCAGCGCGATAGTGATCAAGCCTGCTTGACCATCAATTACTTCCTGAGTGGCGCCAGCATCATCGAGTTTGCCGCCAATCAGAGCTTTACTTTCACTATGGGTCACACAGTATTCAATCGTGTCAGCACCGGCGGTCGGGAAGATGGGCACGCTGACAAAATCGCCCAACATCATCGCCAAGTCACAAATGAACCACTCGGCGCAGTTTTTCGATACCAGTGCGACTTTGTCACGTGGTTTAAGACCTAGCGCTTGCAGTGCTGAGACTAATCTGAGCGCTTTGTCTGCAACCTCGGCGTAAGTGTATTCGACAAACTGGCGGTTGATGATCTGTTTTAGATAGACCTGATTAGGGCGTTCCTCTGCCCATTTCAAAATCATCTCGTTCGGTGGGGGGAGAGCACAGGACGGTTTGCGTAACTCGTTAGGCTGAATCATTCTCTAACTCCGTGTTATTGGCAAATGGGTACATTATTTTTATTGTTAACAGCTTGTTAACTTTAGCATGTAAATGAAAAGTGAGTGAAGCGAATCCTAGGGGGCAAACTGGTAAGATGTGATGAAACAGAGGATTTCAAGGTGAAGCGAACGGTGTAGATGTGAGCCGTCTGGCATTGTGTTGTATGTAGCGATACATTTGCGAGCGCTTTGCACGCTCGCAAACCCTGTGAGAACGACTAGAGGGTCAGGTGGCCGACCACCGCGCCTAAAAGCATAAAGAGCACCACCATCCATACAATCGGTAGTTTGTATTGTTTCATCAAGTAAATACCGAGCACGACGAGCGCCAGATCCACCGAAGATAAAACCGCGCTACTAAACACAGGTTGATACAAGGCCGCCAACAATAATCCCACCACGGCGGCATTCACGCCTTGCAACGCGCCTGACACGGCGGGCCTTTGCGCCAACGATTGCCAGTTTTTCAGTACGCCTAAGAGCAGCAGAAACCCGGGTAAGAAGACCGCGAGGGTGGCCAGTAGAGCCCCAAAAATCGGCGCGTTCGGCAGTAAGGCGTAGCCGATGTAAGTGGCAAACGTGAACATCGGACCCGGGACGGCTTGTGCGGCGGCGTACCCGGTGAGGAAGAGATCTTGTGACAGCCTATCACCGACCAACTCTTGCAGCAGTGGCAGAACCACATGACCGCCACCAAAAACCAAACTACCCGCTTGGAAAAAGTCATTAAATAGCTGCAATGCATCAGAACGTGCTGCGACTAAGGGTAAACCCATGAACAGCACAGCAAAAAATGCGAGAGGCCATAGGCTTGGAGTAAAGGCACTCGGCGGCGTTGACGTTTCGCGGCCTAAGAACTTTACGCCAATCGCAGCGGCCAGCAACAAAACCATCACTTGGGTGACAATGCTCGGCATAACGAGCAGTGCGATCGCAGTCGCCACGCAGAGGCTGACGCTTAGGCGAGTTTGGCAGAAGTTCTTGTACATCCCTAAGGTGGCATCGGCGACCACAACCACTGCCAGTAACTTCAGTCCGTGGACGATATGTTGAAACAACGTGGCATCGGTGACTTGGCTGCTGACCAATGCGAGCGCCAACATGATCACGATAGAGGGGGTGGTAAAGCCGATAAAGGCGGCAAGGGCACCAAGCAATCCGCCTTTTTTGTAGCCTAACGCGAAGCCGACTTGGCTTGAACCTGGGCCGGGTAGAAACTGACTGAGCGCGACGATTTGCGCGTATTCCTCATCACTGAGCCATCGGCGTTTTTTTACAAAGGTATGACGAAAATAACCGATATGGGCGGCAGGGCCACCAAAGCTAATCCAGCCTAGCCAAAAGAAGGTTTTGAAAATCGCTAGCATTGCTCAACGCATCCTTAGTGTGATTGAAAAACAAGGCATTATAGAGAGAGGAAGGTTGGCCTTGTCAGTAAGGGCGTCATGGTCTCAATGGAATATGTCACTTTTATGACAAAGATTGGCACTGAAAAGCTCAGTAACAAATTGGGTGAGTGAATACGAGTGACAAAGAGAGGGGATAACAAACAAGGCCAGCCAAAGGGCTGACCTGTTCAACGTGAGGAGTTAAAACGCCTTACTCTATGCGAATGCCTTGGCCATCGAATAGGTGACAATCGCTCTGTTTGCAGCTTAGCGCCATAGTTTGGAATTTAGTGACCTCTTGATCGCCAGGTAGGTGTACTTTGAACCCATCAACGCCACAAGATTGACCAAACATGTAGGTGCTGTTGCCCAACCGTTCGACTACTTCACTTTGGAACTCAATCTGCACTGGGTTGTCATTGTTGATCTCTAAATGTTCAGGACGAATACCGAGAGTGACTTTATCGCCAGCGTGCAGTGCGCGCTGCACCGCGGGCAGATGGAATACCT
The DNA here is from genome assembly GCF_059834225.1 of Vibrio sp. R10-SG3-ISO3. NCBI lineage: Bacteria > Pseudomonadati > Pseudomonadota > Gammaproteobacteria > Vibrionales > Vibrionaceae > Vibrio > Vibrio sp. R10-SG3-ISO3. The sequence goes on from NZ_JCBDHE010000003.1 coordinate 19,742, forward strand.
TGCCGTCTTGACTTACCAAGGTCAGGCCAGAGCTATTGGCTTGCTCGACTTGGGTTGGAATGAAGTTCATTTTCGGTGAGCCGATGAAGCCAGCAACAAATTCGTTTTGCGGTTTGTGGTAGAGCTCTAGCGGCGAGCCCACCTGCTCAACACGACCATCGCGCAGGACGACGATTTTATCGGCGAGCGTCATGGCTTCGACTTGATCGTGCGTTACGTAGATCATGGTGTTTTGCAGATCTTGATGCAGCTTGGCGATTTGCAGACGCATGTCGACGCGCAGTTCTGCATCGAGGTTGGAGAGGGGCTCATCAAAAAGGAACACTTTGGGGTTACGTACAATGGCGCGGCCAATAGCGACACGCTGACGCTGACCGCCAGAGAGCTCTTTTGGTTTACGCTGCAACAAGTGATCAAGCTGTAGCGTTTTCGCCGCGCCGTTCACTTGCTTGTCGATGTACTCTTTAGGGTGACCGTTCATTTTCAGGCCAAAGCCCATATTCTCTTCAACAGTCATATGAGGGTAGAGGGCGTAAGATTGGAATACCATCGCCACGCCTCGCTCGGCAGGATCAACGTCATTGACGATGTGGTTGTCGATACTGATTTCGCCTTCGGTGATCTCTTCTAAACCAGCCACAAGACGAAGCAGGGTCGATTTACCACAACCGGATGGTCCAACAAAAACCACAAACTCTCCATTGTCGATCTCAAGATCCACACCATGGATGGTTTGAACGTCACCGAAACGCTTGATGACTTTCTTTAAGCTGATGTCAGCCATAAATACTCCTTGCCCATATGGCTTAAAAATTTCGTTTTATGAGCGAATGCGCTCGTTTAACGTGAGTTGTTTTTTGTTTCTGTCTAAAACATACGCTTTTCCGCGATTTTTGTTAGTTGCTCAATGGCAATAGTTGATCCTTGTCATGGTTTTTGGAGGAAAATAGGTGAATTTTGTGGAAACGTTTACAAAATCAATTTCTCTCCCTATATAAAATAAAGTGGATGGCTAATATGTATTCGTAGATGCGATAAAACTTCATCTTTTGGTTTCTTTTTGTCTACTTTATATAAGTGAAACTTTAACGAACAGAAACGACGAGATGTGACAAGGAGTCACACAAAATGGAGCAATCTGTGAAAACGATATACCCAGAAAATCGTCTCCCCTCAGCCAGACGTAAATCTCGGGTGAGTGCCAAGCTCTCCCCTTGGCTGTTCTTAGCGCCTGCGATGGCGATTTTTGCCGTTTATGTTATCTATCCGATTCTAGACAGTATTTGGCTCAGTTTCTTTGAATGGGATGGGCTAGGTGAAAAAACATGGGTCGGCCTAGACAACTATCGTGAGTTGTTTGATTCCGATGCGTTTTACACCTCATTGAAAAACAACTTCCTTTGGCTAGTGTTCTTTATGCTCGCCCCGCCGATTGGTTTAGCGATCGCGCTCTTTCTTAACCAACAGGTGAGAGGGATTCGTGTTGTTAAATCGCTGTTCTTCTTCCCCTTTGTTATTTCGCAAGTGGTCGTCGGTTTGGTGTTTGCTTGGTTCTATGACCCGTCGTTTGGCTTGTTCAATATTGTGTTGGGTGGTCTCGGTTTCGAGCCGGTTTCTATTTTGGCCAACGAAGATTACGTCACCTACGGCATCATTGCCGCCGGTCTGTGGCCGCAGATTTCTTACTGCATGATTTTGTACCTCACGGGGTTGAACAACTTGGACCCAGAGCAGCTTGAAGCGGCGCGTCTTGACGGTGCGAAAAAGTGGCGCATGTTGTGGTACGTGGTGTTGCCGCAGCTTCGCCCTGCGACCTTCATTGCGATTGTGGTCACCGTGATTGGTGCGCTGCGCTCATTTGACTTGGTTGCCACCATGACAGCCGGTGGCCCGTGGGGCAGCTCGACGGTATTGGCTTACCAGATGTATGAAGAGTCCATTTTTAACTACCGAATGGGTTATGGCGCGGCAGTTTCCGTTGTGTTGTTCCTCATCATGGATGTGTATATCGCGTACTTCTTATGGCGTATGTTGAGGAGTGAAAAATAATGTACCCACAACCGATTCAAAAATCTGGCCGTTTTGTCAATATCAGCTATCGCGTCGCGTTGCCACTGTCGATCGTGATGTGGTTACTGCCATTGATTGCGGTGATGATGACCTCGATTCGCTCGATAGAAGACATCAACACTGGTAATTACTGGGGCTGGCCAAGCGAAATCCAGTTTCTCGAAAACTACACTCAAGTCTTTACCTCAACCGCAATGGGCCAATACCTGATCAACAGTTTGATGATCACTTTGCCTGCGGTTGCCGGGGCGGTGGCGCTGTCAACGTTGGCGGGCTTTGCTTTGGCGAAGTACAACTTCAAGGCGAACATCTGGATCTTCGCGATGTTCATCGCGGGTAACTTTGTACCCTTCCAGATCCTGATGATCCCAGTGCGCGATTTGACCATCAGCTTTGGTCTCTACGACACCCATTGGGCGCTTATTTTCTTCCATATCGCGTTTCAAGCCGGATTTTGTACCTTGTTTATGCGCAATTTCATCGTCGGTATTCCGGATGCCTTGATTGAAGCCGCGCGCGTGGAAGGGGTCACCGAATGGAAGATCTTCTGGCACGTAGTATTGCCCTTGGTTCGCCCAGCATTAGCGGCGTTGGCGGTGCTGGTTTTCACCTTCATCTGGAACGACTTCTTCTGGGCATTGGTCTTAGTGCAAAGTGATGAAGTCCGTCCGGTTACTGCGGGGCTTAGCTCACTGCAAGGTCAGTGGCTGGCGTCTTGGCAGCTGATGTCGGCAGGCGCGATCGTTGCGGCGATTCCACCTGTGGTGCTGTTTTTTACCATGCAGCGTCATTTCATCGCCGGCTTAACCCTAGGTGCGACCAAAGGATAATAGGATCAACAAATTGCTGGTGGGCGAAACCCCCATTTGGCTCACCAGCAGGTCTATGCAGTAACAGACTCTACACAGCAACAAAACAATAAATTGGACCAAGAGCCTTAGGCTCAATAACAAGGACCTGAATATGAAATACGTGAAACACCTTGCTGCTACCGCAATACTCGGTGCAACTCTCTCGACATCCGCATGGGCAGGCACTTTGGTGATCAACTCTGACGCCTCAGACCCTGCACCTAAAGAGGCGTGGGCTGAAATCATCAAGCGATTTGAGCAAGAGTACCCGGATGTCACAGTCAAATATAACCTCTACGATCATGAAGCGTACAAAACGACCATCCGCAACTGGTTGGTCACTTCGCCGCCGGATGTGGTGTTCTGGTATGCGGGTAACCGTATGAAAACCTTCGTTGATCGTGGCCTGTTTGAAGATGTGAGTGACATCTGGACAGACAACAACATGAAGCAAGACTTCACCGCTTCGGCGCCCGCGATGACGGTCAACGGCAAGCAATACGGTGTGCCTTACACTTATTACCAATGGGGTATCTACTACCGCCAAGACATCTTTGAGCAGTACGGTATTGCTGAGCCAAAAACGTGGGACGATCTACTTAAAGCCTCGGCGACATTGAAAGAGAATGGCGTGGCACCGTTCACCATCGGTACTAAATATCTTTGGACGGCGGCGGGTTGGTTTGATTACATTAACTTACGTACCAACGGCCTCGATTTCCATATCCAGTTGATGGACGGCAAAGTGCCTTACACCGATGAGCGAGTGAAGAAAACCTTCGCGAACTGGGCACAGTTGGTGGAGCCTGGTTATTTCCTAGAAAACCATGCGTCTTACTCTTGGCAAGAGGCGCAGCCGTTCCTCTACAACGGTCAGGCGGCGATGTATCTGATGGGTAACTTCATTACCCCTAACTTCCCGAAAGAGTTGGATGGCAAAATGGGCTTCTTCCAATTCCCGGTGATCGACCCTTCCGTTCCGATGGCGGAAGACGCGCCGATGGATACGATTCACATCCCATCAAAAGCGAAAAACAAAGAAGACGCACGTAAGTTCCTTCAGTTTGTCGCTCGTGCGGAAAACCAGCAATTGATCAACGAGATGTTGTTGCAGATCCCAACTAACAACAAAGCGAAAGCGAAAGCGGATCCGTTCCTAGACAAAGGGGTGGAAATGCTGGCGAACGCGGAAGGTACGGCGCAGTTCTATGACCGAGATACCGATCCTGCAATGGCGAAAGAAGGGATGAAGGGTTTCCAAGAGTTCATGGTTCACCCTGATCGCATCGACGACATTTTGCAAAAACTGGATAAGGTCAGCAAACGCACCTTCAAATAAGGTTTTGATACGCTGACGGCGAGTCTATTCCCCTGTACATAGACCTGCCAGAGTCAGCCGACTGAGCGCACTGCTCCACTCGTGGCCTCTCGAGTCAGTGCGCTCTTTTTTATCACTGAGATTAAGAGTGTTGTTATGAGAACTTTTGCCGATATTCTGGCAGCGCGAGAGTGGGAAAATCATCACGTCACCCACCATCATGTTCTGCCCGCACATGCCCCTTTCCATGCTTACCAAAACGAAGACGATGCCTTGCAAGGGAGAGGGTCTGCCCAGCAAATGTGCTTGAATGGTCAATGGCAGTTTATGCTGTTCTCGGCGCCGAGTGAGGTGCCAGAAGCGTGTATTGAGAAAAGTTTTGATGACAGCGCTTGGTCGCCAATCACGGTGCCATCCAACTGGCAGTTACAGCCGCAGGTTGACGATCGGCCAATTTACACCAATGTGAAATATCCGTTTGCGGACACGCCGCCAATCGTACCTAAGCACAATCCGACCGGCGTTTATCGCACCACGTTTGAGGTGTCGCCACAGCCCAATGAGTTAACGTGGATCACCTTTGATGGCGTCAACAGTGCCTTTCACCTGTGGTGCAATGGTGTGTGGGTCGGTTATTCGCAAGATGCCCGTTTGCCCGCCGACTTTGATCTAACGCCTTATCTTCAGGAGGGGCGCAACCAGTTGACGGTCATGGTGATGCGTTGGTGTGACGGTTCCTACTTGGAAGATCAAGATATGTGGTGGCTAAGCGGTATTTTCCGTGATGTCACCTTAACCCGAAAACCGCGACTGCACATTCAAGATGTGGAGATTCGCACTGAGTTGGCGCTAGGGTTTCACCAGGCCACGCTTGGTGTGACGACCACTTTATCGCAAAAAGAGGTCGACAATCGCGTACGTGTGCGTCTGTTTGATGCCGAACAGCAGCTGGTCGCAGAGCAAGTCAGCACGGTGGGATTACAGTTTGTCGATGAAAAAGGGCCGTGGAGCGATAAAGCGCAGCATGCCCTTGACGTTCAAGCGCCGATACTATGGAGCGCAGAGCGCCCTTACTTGTATCGTGCCGTTGTCAGCTTGCTTGATGAGCATGACACGGTGATAGATTGTGAGGCGTATTCGGTCGGTTTTCGTGAGGTACGTATTGAGCACGGTCAGCTGAAAGTGAATGGCGAAGCGCTGCTGATCCGCGGCGTCAATCGTCATGAGCATCATCCAGAGCTTGGTCATGTGATGACAAGAGAAGATATGCTCCGCGACGTCCAACTGCTCAAGCAGAACAATTTCAATGCGGTACGTACCGCGCATTATCCAAACCATCCTCTGTGGTATCAACTTTGCGATGAGTATGGTCTCTATGTGGTGGATGAAGCCAACCTTGAAACCCACGGCCAGTTTCCGATGTGCCGCTTGTCCGACGACAGTGAATGGCTACCGGCCTACCTGCGCCGTATCACTCGGCTGGTGGAGCGCGATAAGAACCATGCGTGTGTCATCATTTGGTCGCTTGGCAACGAGTCGGGGATCGGGAATAACCATCATGCGATGTATCAATGGGTCAAACAGCGTGACCCTTCTCGACCTGTCCAATATGAAGGCGGCGGCGCGATGACCGCCGCGACCGATATCCTATGTCCGATGTACGCACGGGTCGATTGGGATCTGCCAGTCGTCAAGCATCAGCCACAGGTCACGCCGCGTGTCGGGATTCGTAAATCGATTGCACTGCCTGATGAGACGCGTCCCCTGATTTTATGTGAATACGCTCATGCGATGGGTAACAGCCTCGGCAGCTTTACCCACTACTGGCAAGCGTTTCGAGATAACCCGCGCTTGCAAGGGGGATTCATTTGGGATTGGGTCGATCAAGGTCTAACTAAGATAGCGCCGGATGGCCAAACGTATTGGGCTTATGGCGGGGATTTTGGTGATGAAATTAATGATCGTCAGTTTTGCATCAATGGTCTGCTATTCCCGGATAGAAGCGCGCATCCCACCCTGCAGGAAGTCAAAAAAGCGCAGCAGTTTTACCAGTTCCGCCTGCTATCGACTCAGCCACTAGTGATCGAGGTAGAGAGTGAGTACCTGTTTAGCGCCAGTGACAACGAGATACTTGATTGGAGTGTCACTTGTGAAGGAGAGGTGCTGCACCGTGGTCAGCTTGATCTCAATTTGGCGGCAAAATCGACGCAAAGCGTAACCTTGAGCGAGCAGCCCATCAGCAGTGGTCGCTGCGCCCCGTATTACCTCAACCTAGAGGTGCGCCTTCGTCAAGAGACCGCTTGGGCAAGCGCCGGCCATGTGACCGCCATCGAGCAACTGGAACTCTCAGTTGAAACGGCGCTACCGAGCCCGAACATCAAGCCTGTTGGCGCTATCAATACCTCTGACAGCGCAAAAGCCTTGCTGGTCTACAGTGATGATTTTGCGCTCGAGTTTGACAAATCAATAGGCGCGATCGGCAGTTGGAAAGTCAACGACAGCGAAAAGCTGACCGCACCGATCATCGATAACTTCTACCGGGCTCCACTTGATAATGATATTGGCACCAGTGAAGCCAACAAGCTCGACCCCAATTCTTGGTTTGCTCGTTGGCAGTCGATAGGGCTCGATTCATTGACCCGAGAGCTTGAGCAGTTTGAATGGTATCAAGCTGAGCAAGGAGTTGTGGTGGTGAGTCAGCAGCGTTATTCCCATCAAGGTAAGGCGCTGATCCGCTCGACGTGGCGCTATACGGTGGCCAGTGATGGCAGTGTGAGTTTGGATGTCGATGTGACGCTTGCTCAGCATCTACCCCCACTGCCGCGTATCGGCTTAGAGCTGGCGTTGTACGATGGCGAGCATCACGAGTCTATAGAACAGGTCTCTTGGCTGGGCCGCGGCCCACATGAGAACTATCCGGACCGATTAGCGTCTGCGCACATCGGACGCTATCAACAATCGCTGGATGCGATGCACACGCCGTACATTTTCCCAAGTGACAACGGCTTGCGCTGTGATGTCACACAGGCCAAAGTGGGTGAGTTGCTTATCGAGGGGCAATTTCATTTTGCCGTCAGTCGCTACGGTTTGCGCAACTTAGCCAGTGCCAAACATACGCACGAGTTAACCAAAGGGGACACCTGTTACGTGCGAATTGATGGTGCGCATATGGGCGTGGGCGGTGACGATTCGTGGACGCCTAGCGTGCATCAGGCTTATCTTCTGAGTGATAAACGCTATCGCTATCAGGTGACACTGTCGTTGAGCCACGCTCAAGCTGACGAGGTGTAGGGGATAAATATGAATAGGGATAGCGAGCGCTATCCCTGTTGTTTAACGACGGTTTGGTTACTGATGACAAATGGTCGATCACTGAAGGGTGTAGCGTGTCCACACTTTTGAGCGCCAGCGCCTTGCCATGATGATGCCGCGAAACCACTCGTCGAGTGCAATCGCCATCCAGGCACCGAGCACGCCATAGCCCCAGTAGACGCCAAATACATAGCTCATGCCGACACCGAACCCCCACATACTGATGATGCCCATTTTAACCGGGAACTTGATGTCGCCAGCCGCTTTGAGCGCCGAGATAAAGATGAGGTTAAAGACGCGCCCCGCTTCGAGCACGATCGAACCGGCAATCAAGGTCGCGGTTAGGGCGGCGATCTCCGGCTCTGTGGTAAAGAGGGCGATGATGGGATCGCTCAGCAAGTAGACGATGACCGTCAACAGCGTCGAGACGCAAAAGCCAACCACAAAATACTTTTGCACTAGAGACAAAATCGAGTCAATCCAACCGCGGCCTATGTAGTAGCCCGCTTGAATCTGACTGCCTTGCCCGAGGGCAAGCGCAAAAGCAAAGGAGAGGCGAGCGATGTTCTGTGCGTAGGTGAAGGCGGCCAATGAGGCAGTACCCATCTGGACGATAAAAAAGGTGATGCAGATTTGCGCCATGTTGTAAGAGAGCACTTCTCCGGCATTCATGGCGCCAATTTTGATGATGCGTGAGTAGATAACGCGAGGGATGGCTCGGTACTCGGCAAAAGGTATCTCGATGCCAGAGCGTTTAACCGCCGCCCAGAGGATCACGGTGCTGAGCACCTGGCTGAAGACAGTGGCAATCGCCACCCCTTGCACCCCATAGACCGGCAAGCCAAAAGGCTGATAGAGGGCGATGTAGTTACCGATGATATTGAGCACGCCGCACACCAAGTTGACCACCATCGGAGAGCGGGAAAAGCCGTTACTGCGCAAAATAGTGGTCAGCACGATACCGAGGGTGACGTTAAAAGTCATCGCGCCGCTGATCAGCAGGTACTCTTGGGCGTACTGTTCGACCTGAGCTTCTAATCCATAGAGCGGCAGAAACGCGTAAGCGCCCCAGATAGACAGTCCACTCAGGCAGATACCGACCAGGGCAGAGAGAAAAATACTGGCGACGCTAACATGGGCGGAATCTTGTACACGGCCTGAACCATTGTATTGCGCAATCAAAATACCCGTGCCGCTGCTGACCATCGACGAGACGATGATCAAAAAGAACGACAGTTGAGAGATGACGCCTACCGCCGAAACGGCTTTATCAGAGAAACCACTGAGCATGAAGACATCGCTGGTATTGAGCGCTGTTCGCAGCAAGATCTCGACAAATAGCGGCCAAGTGAGTGCGACGATCTTCATGCGTTTATCTATCGTATTTGGCATGGGTGGTCCTAACTGTGGTGCCCCGGTGGCAAGTTTGCAGGGTGCGGTAGGGCTGGCAAAGGCAAAGTCGCAAATTGTCCGGTGCTGGGCTGGATATGCAAATCAGTTTCTTCGTTATGATTCTTACTTGATGAGAAAATGTCCATAATTTCTCGCTTCTGTGAAAACGTTTCACAAAGTTTAGCCAGGGATTGTGACCTTGATAGAGATATTGATGGCTTTGGCTTCCTTAGCCTGCTGCCCTCTTTCTGATGGGCTAAAGAAAAGGGTCGGATAGCAGTCAAATCCATTATCGGTGAGTAATTTGTGGAAACGTTTACACAATGAGAAACTGATCACGGAAACTAGGCGCAAATGATTGCTAGACTTTTGAGCAAGCAGAGTCATTTCTGAGCGATTGCGAACCAGAGCGAGGCAAACAGTGAAAGTATTAGTAACGGGTGGAATGGGTTACATCGGTAGCCATACATGTGTACAGATGATCGAAGCAGGCATGGAGCCTGTGATTATCGACAACCTCTGCAATGCCAATCAAGAAGTGTTGAACCGTATTGAAGCACTCACCAAGGTGAAGCCGATTTTTCATCAAGGTGATGTGCGCGATGAGGCGTTTCTCGATGGTGTTTTTGCTCAGCATGACATTGCCGCCGTGATTCATTTTGCCGGATTGAAAGCGGTCGGGGAGTCGGTAGCCAAGCCACTCGAATACTATGACAACAACGTGAATGGCTCCTTGGTGTTGGCGCGCTGCATGCGTAAAGCGGGCGTGAAAAGCTTAGTGTTTAGCTCTTCCGCGACAGTGTATGGCGACCCGGCTAGCGTTCCGATCACCGAAGAGTCACCGACAGGCGCGACGACCAACCCATACGGTCGCAGTAAGTACATGGTCGAGCAGTGCTTATCGGATCTCTTTGCGGCGGAAAACGATTGGAGCATTACCTTGCTGCGCTATTTCAATCCGGTCGGCGCCCATCCATCAGGCTCAATGGGAGAGGACCCACAAGGCATTCCAAATAATTTGATGCCTTTCATCGCTCAAGTTGCGGTGGGGCGGCGAGAGAAATTGTCGGTCTTTGGCAGTGACTACCCAACACCCGATGGCACCGGAGTGCGTGACTACATTCATGTGATGGATTTAGCGGATGGGCACATCGCAGCGTTGAAATCGGTAGGCGCGCGCGCTGGGTTGCACATTTTTAATTTGGGGACCGGCCAAGGCTCCAGTGTGCTTGAGATGGTCAATGCCTTTAGCCAAGCCTGCGGTCAGCCGATTGCGTATGAGCTGTGCCCAAGACGCCCAGGAGATATTGCCCAGTGCTTTGCCAGCACCGAGAAAGCAGAGCGAGAGCTGGGTTGGAAAGCGAGCCGCAGCGTCGCGGATATGACGGCCGATACATGGAAATGGCAGTCCACAAACCCTCAAGGTTACGGCGCGTCATAACGCGCAGCGAGCCGAGCTGGGCATGAGTTAGGCAAAGGTTAAGCAAACAGTTAAGAGTTTTTGTGTTTAAGGTTGAGTAAGTAAGATGTCGAATATTGAATTTAATCCTGTGGATCACCCACATCGTCGCTATAACCCATTGACTGGGCAGTGGATATTAGTCTCGCCTCATCGAGCAAAACGCCCTTGGAGTGGCGCGGATGAAAAGCCCGCGCAGGATGCATTGCCTAGTTACGATGCGCACTGTTTTCTTTGTCCTACCAACACTCGTATCTCTGGCGATGTGAATCCTGATTACCGCGGCACCTACGTGTTCAATAACGACTTTGCCGCTCTGATGGTTGATTCTCCTGACGCACCAGAATCTGAAAATCCGCTATTTAAAACCCAAGGTGTGCGAGGCTTGAGCCGCGTGATCTGCTTCTCTCCCGATCACAGCAAAACCTTGCCGGAATTACCCGTGGCTCAAATTCGTGGGGTGATTGACACTTGGAATGAACAGATTGAAGAGTTAGGCCAAGAGTACCTCTGGGTTCAGGCGTTTGAAAACAAAGGCGAGACCATGGGCTGCTCTCAGCCACACCCACATGGTCAAATCTGGGCCAACAGCTTTCTGCCGAATGAAATTGAACGTAAAGAGCGCCACCTTAAAGCCTACTTCGAAGAGCACGGGCGCAATTTGTTGGTTGATTATGTCCAAGCCGAGTTGAAAGACGGATCGCGCATTGTGGTCGATACTGAGCATTGGATCGCCGTAGTGCCTTACTGGGCCGCTTGGCCGTTTGAGACCATGCTGTTACCCAAAGCGCACATCCGCCGCATGAGTGAACTCAGTGATGTTCAGCGTGATGATCTCGCGCTGGCGATTAAAAAGTTAACCAGTCGCTATGACAACTTGTTCCAGTGCTCTTTCCCTTATTCGATGGGCTGGCATTACGCGCCATTTTTTGAACAAGGGACGGACATTGAGCACTGGCAACTGCACGCACTCTTCTACCCACCGTTGCTGCGCAGCGCCACGGTAAGAAAATTTATGGTCGGCTATGAGATGCTGGCAGAAAGCCAGCGTGACTTAACTGCAGAGCAAGCCGCGCAGCGTCTAAGAGACGTCAGTGACGTGCATTACAAAGAGGCCTAAGCCGAGTCTGTTACGCGTGAACGCCGCACGTGGCGTTGACCCACCGAATGCTATTTTTTAAGAGAAGAACCTTATGTCTGAACTGATCCAAAATGTGAAGAGCTCGTTCGAGAAGGTGCTAGGCTATGCGCCATCGCACATTATTCAAGCGCCGGGGCGCGTCAACTTGATTGGTGAGCACACCGACTACAACGACGGCTTTGTTCTCCCTTGTGCGATTAACTATCAAACGGTGGTGGCGGCGTCAAAGCGCGACGATAACCTCGTGCGCGTGGTGTCGGTTGATTACGGCAACGCCGTGGATGAGTTCGATATCACCCAAGCCATCACCTTTGCGCAAGACAAAATGTGGGCCAACTACATTCGCGGTGTGGTCAAGTGTTTGTTGGCGCGAGGGTACACCTTCAACGGCGCGGACATTTCGGTCAGTGGTAATGTACCTCAAGGTGCGGGTCTCAGCTCGTCAGCCGCGTTGGAAGTGGTCATTGGTCAGACGTTTAAAGAGTTGTACAAGCTTGATATTTCTCAAGCCGAAATCGCACTCAATGGTCAGCAAGCGGAGAATGAGTTTGTGGGGTGTAACTGCGGCATCATGGATCAAATGATCTCCGCTGAAGGGCAAGAGAATCATGCGATGTTGCTAGATTGCCGTACGCTAGAGACTCAATCAGTATCGATGCCTGCAGAGATGTCAGTGGTGATCATCAACTCGAATAAAAAACGTGGGCTGGTCGATAGTGAATACAACACTCGCCGCGAGCAGTGTGAAGAGGCCGCACGTATTTTCGGTGTGCCTGCGCTGCGCGATGTCACTATTGAGGAGTTCAATGCCAAAGCATCCGAGCTCGATGCCATGGTGGCCAAACGTGCACGTCATGTCATTACCGAAAACGATCGCACTTTAGAAGCGGCACAAGCGCTGAGAAACAATGACATCAAACGCATGGGTGAGCTGATGGCCAAATCGCACGCCTCGATGCGTGACGATTTTGAAATCACCGTCAAAGAGATCGATGTGTTAGTCGAGATGGTCAAAAAGGTCATCGGTGACCAAGGCGGCGTACGGATGACCGGCGGTGGTTTTGGTGGCTGTATTGTAGCGCTTGTTCCGCCCGCGCTGGTGGGAGATGTTCGCGCCGTCGTTGAGGCGCAATACGAAGCGCAAACGGGGCTCAAAGCGTCGATCTATGTTTGCCAAGCCAAGCAAGGCGCTGGCCTGGTTACAGCGGAATAAGGAAAACCCATGACTCATGCTCTATTTGAGACCATGACGGCGCAGCCAGCCTATGATGGTGAGGCAGCGCAGTTGGTCGAATTGAACAACGCAGTGGGGACTCGCGTTGTGCTGATGGACATCGGAGCCACTTGGCTCAGTTGTCGTTTGCCTTTGGCGAGCGGGGAGCAACGTGAAGTGTTACTTGGTGTAGGGGCCATGGAAGACTTCCAGCGCCAACAAGGTTACTTGGGGGTAACCGTTGGACGTTATGCGAACCGTATCGCCAATGGTTTTTTTCAGATAGAGGGTGAGTCCTATCAAGTGTCGACCAATCAAGCGGGTAATTGTCTGCATGGCGGCGCCGAAGGGTTTGATAAGCGACGCTGGCAGATCGTTGAGCGCAGCGAACAGCACGTTTTGTTTGCGTTGCACTCGAAAGATGGCGATCAAGGCTTTCCCGGTAACGTCACTGTTTCGGTGCGTTATCTGCTCAGTGACGACAATGCGCTGCACATTGACTATTTGGCGACCAGTGATAAAAACACGCCAATCAATCTCACCAACCACGGTTACTTCAATCTCAATGGTACCACTAGCGGGCTGGATGCGCGCGCGCATACCCTCTCTATTGAGGCCGATTACTACCTACCTACCACCGAGGTCGGGATTCCTTTGGGTGATCTGGTGAGCGTCGAAGGCACCAGTTTCGATTTTCGCCAACCTAAATCGGTTGCGGCAGACCTACTGGCTGACACGCAGCAGCAGCAAGCCAAAGGCTACGATCACAGCTTCTTTCTCGCGCCAGAACGAGAGGTAAAGGCGCCGATCGCAACCTTAACAAGCCAAGATGAGCGCGTCAGCGTCAGTGTCATCACCACGCAGCCGGCGATTCAACTTTATACTGGCAACTGGTTAGGCGGTGCGCCAAGACGAGAAGGGGGCGAATATCAAGATTATGCGGGCATTGCGCTGGAAACCCAGTTTTTGCCTGACTCGCCCAACCACCCAGAGTGGTCGCAACCAAGTTGCTTGTTAAAGCCGAAAGAGCAGTATCGTCAGCAGACCATTTATCAGTTTATGTGTCACTAATACAACCGCCCTCAATGGAGGGCGGTCTCATAAGGTTTATCTCGCGGACAAGGTGCTGCTTATGACAGCCGCTCTACGGAATTTCTGCGTACCACGGTGGGCGAAAAAATGATGGTGTCGCTCTCTTCCGGTTCACCTTTGGCGAGTGCAAGGGCGAGCCTTGCGGCCTTCTCGGCCATCATCTGAATGGGGTAACGCACTGTCGTCAGCCTTGGATGAACATAGCGAGCAATCAAGCCATCATCGAACCCCATCATCGAAACCTGCTGCGGCACAGCAATGCCATTTTCATCGAGTACCGACAATGCGCCCGCCGCCATGTAATCGTTGTAAGCGACGACGCCAGTGATGGCCAACGACTTGGTGAGCAGGTTGGTCATTGCGATTTCACCGCCATCACTATTGGGCTCACCGTACTCAATGTACGCCTTGGACAGATCGATCTTATGGTCTTTGAGTGCCGCTAAATACCCTTCAATACGTTGGCCCGAGTCTTCAATTTGATGCGAGGAGGCGATGCAGGCGATGTGTTTGTGGCCGTTACGAATCAGGTATTCCGTTGCGAGGTAGGCGCCTTTGTGGTTATCCAAAGAGATGCAACGTTCAGCGAGCGCAGGGATATGACGATTGATGATCACCATGCCTTTCACTTCTTTGGCATAGCCCTGAAGCTCTTCATCAGATAAGGCTTTTGAGTGGATGACTAACGCATCGCAGCGGTTATTGATCAAAAGCTCAATGGCTCGGCGCTCATCCTCTAAGCTGTGGTAGCCGTTGCCGACCAAGATATGCTTGCCATGCTCATGAGCAACGTTGTCGACCGCTTTGACTAACGTACCGAAAAACGGATCAGAGACATCCCCCACCAAAACGCCGACCGTATTGGTGCTTTGGCTCACTAAGGCTCTGGCTGCCGCGTTTGGACGATAGCCCAGTTTGCTCATTGCTTGCGTGACGGCCGCGATGGAGGACTTGCTTGCTTTGGGGGATTTATTAATGACGCGTGATACCGTGGCGACCGACACACCGGCTTCTTTTGCGACGTCTTTGATTGTTGCCATCTTGAACCTCGTTTTCTGATGCGTTCATTAAACACCCATTGTGAAAATGACGCAATCATTGCGCGGTTTTAACGATGCAAATACGAGCCCTAGCGCTTGTTTTTACTGCTTTTAGGCTAGGTGTAAACGTTTCAAAATATCGCGCTTATTTCACCTGACGATAGCCACCAACGCATCGATATGCGGATGGTGCGCTTGGGTGACGCCCGCGAGGTTGCCATACTTCGGCTGGTGGCGATCATTTTCCAGTGGATGATGCCAGCCAAACGTTGAGTGGATAAACTGCTCGGCAAAGTTCTCGGAGATCTCCAAACAACCAGCCAACACGGTATCGACGTAGGTTTGCATGATGGGCATCAGTGAGCAAGGGGGGGCGGGCGCGTCTTTTATGTAGACCCAAACGCTGTCTTCGCGAGTAAGCGGTTGCGTCGTTTCAATATTGGCGTGCGGGATCGCCACACGATGATAGCCGCGCTCACGGCGATCAAATTCGCTTATCTCGCCCGGTGAGATGGCGAGCAAAACGCCATTCACTAAGCCTTCCCCTCGATCAACCACCAAGGGGGAGAGGGTGTAACTGTCGTCCACTTTTCCCCAATAGCGTTTAAACCCGTGCACGACACTGGGAATAGCTGGAGCGGTTTTGCCTGTGAGTTGGCGTGAGGCGGAATTCATCAAACTGCCGTAACCGAAAATGTAGTGCGCCATGACTTTCTCCTCTGTTTTTTCTTTTAAGCTACCTTGCTCGCATACAAATGAAAAGCATCAATGTTGCGCATGTTCAGTTCGAGTTGATGTAACTAAGACATCGTCACATGTGTCATTTAGACATCAATGATTGAGCTAATTACGTTTATCTTATTGATTCTATTAGATTGATTAAATGGTCTAATTATTGCTGTTAGTGGAGTCTTACTGATAGGGCCGCGTGTGGAGAATTAGGCTTGATTACGATTACAGATAAACAGCAGGAAGAGCGCATTACGCCCATTTGGCGCTTAGGGTTTCGTCCATTTTTTCTACTCGGCAGCATCTACGCCATCGTGGCAATCGTTGGCTGGGTGTGGATGTTTCAGACTGGCCAGCCAGAAGCTCTGCAAGTGCCAGCTTTGTGGTGGCATGTGCATGAAATGGTGTTTGGCTTTGCAATGGCGATTGTGGCCGGTTTTCTGCTCACCGCGGTGCAAAACTGGACGGGAATCCAAGGTACAAAAGGTCCCTGCTTGATGCTACTGAGCCTACTTTGGCTTGTGCCGCGTGGCCTGTTTTGGGCGCCTGTGCCTCTGTGGTTCACTGCCACTATTGAAGCGCTATTTTTGCTGCTATTGGCCTATGAGGTCGGAAGGCGAGTGGTCAAAGCGAAAGGGTGGCGAAACTTGTTCTTTGTGCCGCTTATCGTGTTGGCGCTGGTGGCGAACTTTGCAAGTTATGCCGCAGTCAAAGGCGTTGCGCCATTTGCGTCAAGTAGCGTCTGGCAGGCGATGCTGTGGTGGTTCACCTTGCTGTTATCGGTCATGGGCGGCAGAGTGATCCCTTTCTTTACGGCGCGGCGTTTTGAGTTTACGCAAAGTGAACGTCTAGTGTGGCTAGAGTGGTGTGCCAATGGGCCACTCATAGCCCTGTTCATATTGAGCTTCTTCCCTTTAACTATGGCGCAAGTTGGTGCGCTGCTGATGGGGTTGGCCGGAGCTGCGCAGTCGATTCGGTTATACCGCTGGCGACCTTGGCGCACGTTTAGTGAGCCCTTGGTGTGGTCGCTGCATGCTAGCTACGCGTGCATACCGCTGAGCTTGTTACTGCGCGCCGCAATGGACGACCCTTTTGCCACCCATACGCTGCTGCATTTGTTTGCCATTGGCGCGCTTGGCGGCGTCATTCTGGCAATGATTGCACGCGTTACCATGGGGCATACCGGTCGCTCGATTTATCAAGGGCCCAATATGTGCTGGGCTTTTTCTGCGCTGTTGTGCGCGGCGTTAGTGCGTGCGGTGCTGGTCGTGATATGGCCGGAGCATATGATCGGTTGGGTTAACCTCAGCGCCGGGTTATGGGTATTCGCCTTTGGGCTTTATGTGGTGAAGTTTGTGCCGATGTTACTCAAACCAAGAGTCGATGGTCACCCCGGTTGAGCGCATTCATACAAAGAGTGTGAGAATAAACAGAAGAGACGAATAGAAAAAGGGTTGGCATGGTGCCAACCCTTCATTGTCGTTGATGACCTAGTGCATCATTAGTTGTTGCTGTGCAGTTCTGAGTTAAGCTCTACCGCAGTTTTGTTGGCAAGGCACTCGATTTGACCGGTCACCGAGTTGCGGCGGAACAGCAGATCCGAAACGCCTGCGAGGTCACGAGCTTTCACAACTTCGACTTCGTTACCTTGTGAATCGAGCATGCGCACTTTAGAACCCGCCGTCACGTAAAGACCAGACTCAACCGTACAACGATCACCCAGTGGGAAACCAAGACCCGCGTTCGCGCCAAGTAGCGAGTTCTCACCAATCGAGACCACGACAGTACCGCCGCCTGATAGGGTACCCATGATAGACGCACCGCCACCGATATCCGAACCGTCACCCACAACCACACCCGCAGAGATACGGCCTTCTACCATGCTCACACCTGTGGTACCGGCGTTGAAGTTAATAAAGCCTTCGTGCATCACGGTGGTGCCTTCACCGACGTGTGCGCCAAGACGAACGCGTGAGGTGTCTGCAATACGAACGCCCGCAGGCACAACGTAATCCACCATTTTCGGGAACTTGTCGACACAATCGACCGTCAAAGTACGACCTGCTAGGCGCGCATCCATTTGACGCTCAGCCAATTCTGGTAGATCGATTGGGCCTTCGTTGGTCCATGCGATGTTGTGCAGTAGGCCAAAGATGCCATCCAGCACCGTGCCGTGCGGCTTAACTAGGCGGTGAGAAATCAGCTGTAGCTTGAGGAAACCTTCCGCCACGGATGCTGGTTTGTCATCTGTCGCAAGTACCACAAGGACCAATGGTTGGGCAGACTGCGCCGCTTTCTCTGCAAACGAGGCGTTCGCCACATCACCGTGAGCAGCAAAGGCAATGGCAAGCTCTGCACTTTGCGCCGCAGAGATTTCGATGGCCTGGTTACCTTGCTCGTAACCTGCCACGGTCGCTACTGCGTCAACCAGCGCATCCGCTGGGTTGAGCACTGGGTTTGGAAAAAACGCTTCGATGATTTTTCCGTCACGGTTTTTAGTCGCGCTACCAAACGCAAGTGAGAAGTAAGCCATGTTGAATCTCCATTGTCTAAATTAGGCATTAGCGGGGGTGCCGCTATCAATTGAATTCATCATAAAGAGACCGCCCCAGAACTTAAAGACCGAGGATCGATAAAGTCCGGAAGTCGATATTTTTTGTCTCTTTAGCGATATGTAGTCTCTTTAGAGATATATGGCTTCTTTAGCCATATAAGCTAATCCTGAATGAAAAAAGCCCACACCTAAGTGTGGGCTTGCTTTGAGACTTTACTAAACTGATTGGCGTTGCGCTTATTGCGCATTATGCGTTGTCGCTTTATATCGTCCAACCATAGCGTCCAGTGAGCTTGGACGCCGGAGGCAAAATTACTTTTTGCCTAGGTCTGAAGAGTGCTCAGATAGGAATGCTGCCACACCTTTTGGTGATGCATCCATACCTGCTTTACCTTCTTCCCATTGTGCTGGGCATACTTCACCGTGTGTTTGGTGGAAGTTTAGTGCGTCTACCATACGTAGCATTTCGTCGATGTTACGACCTAGAGGAAGATCGTTCACAACTTGGTGACGAACAAGACCGTCTTCATCGATTAGGAACGAACCACGGAAAGCCACACCTGCTTCTGGGTGCTCTACGTCGTACGCTTTACAGATTTCGTGTTTCACGTCTGCAATCAGTGGGTATTTCACCTGACCGATACCGCCATCTTCGATAGCAGTGTTACGCCATGCGTTGTGAGAGAATTGAGAATCGATAGAAACACCGATCACTTCAACGCCTTTCGCTTTGAAATCTTCGTAGCGGTTATCAAAAGCGATCAGCTCAGATGGGCAAACGAATGTGAAGTCTAGCGGGTAGAAGAAAACAACCGCTTTCTTACCTTTTGTAAACTCTGCAAAGTTGAAGTTTTCAACGATTTCACCGTTACCTAGAACAGCTGCTGCAGTAAAATCAGGGGCTTGACGACCTACTAGTACCATTTTTATTGCTCCTAAAAGTATGGTTTGTTCCAAGCATTGGAGTGGTCTCCTTTGCTTAGTCCGTGTTTTTGCGAGACAAAGTGTAGTACAAATTGTAGTATTGAAATAAATGAATTAATTAGATTAAGTTAATCGAAAAAAGCGATAATGCCAAAAGGGTTAACTGGATCAATGCCTAGCTAGAAGTTATCAATAAATCTATGAATAAGTGGCCTAGCCTCAAGCAGTTACATTATTTTGTGACTCTGCATGAAACCCGTCATTTTAGCGATGCCGCTGAAAAATGCTTCGTCAGTCAATCAACCCTAAGTAAAGGCATTCAGAATTTAGAAGATCTGATTGGCTGCCCCCTCTACGAAAAGAAAGACAAAAAAAGCCCGTTAGTGTTCACCCATGTTGGCGAGCAAGTGGTCAAGCATGCACGTGAATTGCTTGCTCGTGGCCAAGATCTCGCCGAGCTTGGCCGTCTTTGCCAAGAAGATGAGATGCATGGGCAGTTAAAAGTGGGCTGCATACCGACGATTGCGCCCTTTCTTCTCTGTGACTTGGTGCAAGAGGTCAACACACGCTTTCCCAACTTGCATCTTCTATTACGTGAAGATACCACGACCAATTTGCTTGCCGCGCTGCGTCAGGGAGAGTTGGATGTGCTGATTCTCGCCATGCCAGTGGACATTGGTGAGATGGAAAGCAAAATTGTGGGCAGCGATCCATTTCGTATGATCATCAGCCGCCATCAAGCGGACGCGATCCGCATTCCGATTAAGTACGCTGATCTGCCGGACGAATCGGTCTTCTTACTAGAACGAGAGCACTGCCTGACCGAACATGCTGTCTCTGCCTGTCAATTAACCGACAAAGAGAAGATCAATCCGTTCTCTGCCACCAGTCTACATACGTTAGTGCAGATGGTGGCGAATGGACTCGGTACTACTTTTATTCCACAAATGGCCATCGACCACGGTCTTATCGACAACCAAAACTTGGTGGTGGTGGATGCCCCTGGGCAGCAAGCCCATCGTCATATCGGGCTGGTTTGGCGCCCAAGTTCGTCACGTGTGGCGACTTTTCATCGTCTAGCTGATGTGGTTTCACAACTGCTCTAGCAAATAGTCGTAAGGCTATTGCGTTCTGTTGTTGCGATTTCTCGCTAAAATGCACACTGCTTTTTCGGGTAAAGTTAGCATTTTATTCTGTTCGTAAACTTTGACGTGTAAAATTTCACAACAAAACTTTGATGAAGCTTTCATTAAATTGTGAAATTTCACACTGTCAATTTTACAGTCCAAACAAAAGGGGCTGTTTAATCTTTGTCCTTCTAGGGCGCTCAAAGTCATCTGAGACAGGCGTTACCCCTTTCTATAAAAAATCAAACGTTCGTTTGAAACGCGTTCACATGCCTAATTTTACTGTAATTAAATTACGTAACTTGTTACGAGTTTGACACAGAAATAGGGCCTTTATCTCGATCGGGATAAAACTTTGAATTTAACGTTTTGTTTACTTTAGGTCTTTTACTCTATCCAGGTTTGGTATAGCTTAAATGCAGGCCTAGTAAGACTTATGTCTAGATTGCAAACCCAGAGAAGGTTAGTGAAAGTAGAGCCGGACAAGAAAAAATAAGCGGATAAAAATAGCAGCGACACTGAGCAAGTCGGAATGCAAAAGTGTTGTTTAATAGTTACAAATGAACATTCGCTAAGAAACGTGAATCATACAAGAGAGCAAAAATAAGGGACATCACTATGCTTGCAAACACACCAGACAGAGACACCCTATCACAGGACCCAAATGGTCAAGCTCGTCGCAATAAAATGAGCGCCCAAGAAGGCATGCTTGAGGTTACTGGCTCCCTTTCGCCACATCATCAGGCAATTTTCCCTGTTGAAGCCCAAACCCTATTATCTCTGTTGTGTGAGCAGTTTGCGCCGCGTGTGGATGAGCTGCTGGCGGCACGTGAAGTACGCCAAGCGGCCATCGATGGTGGGCAACTCCCAGACTTTTTGCCTGAGACGCAAGACATCCGTGAAGGCAGTTGGAAGATCTTAGGGATTCCTGACGATCTGCAAGATCGCCGAGTAGAAATCACCGGCCCGACAGACAGAAAAATGGTCATTAACGCTTTGAATGCCAACGTTAAAGTGTTCATGGCCGACTTCGAAGACTCTATGTCACCTGCTTGGGATAAAGTGTTGGACGGACAAATTAACTTGCGCGACGCGGTAAGAGGGGAGATCAGTTACACCAACCCTGACAATGGCAAGCACTACCAATTGAATGACGATCCAGCGGTGTTGATTTGTCGTGTACGTGGTCTCCATTTAAAAGAGAAACACGTGACGTTTAACGGCCAAATTATCCCCGGAGCTCTGTTTGATTTCGCGCTCTACTTCTACAACAACTACCAAGCGCTTCTTAAAAAAGGCAGCGGCCCTTACTTCTACATTCCCAAGTTGCAATCCCACAAAGAAGCGCAGTGGTGGAGTGAGGTGTTCCATTTCACCGAAGATTACTTTGGTCTGGATACGGGCACCATTAAGGCTACCGTT
>NZ_JCBDHE010000004.1:0-70000 GCF_059834225.1 Vibrio sp. R10-SG3-ISO3
ACTTCAGGCCGAGCGTGATGGTAAAACTCCCAGCAGCAAGGCTTTGACGCCTGAGCAGCAGAAGATTCAAGAGCTTGAGGCCCGCATCAACCGGCTAGAACGAGAAAAAGCGATTCTAAAAAAGGCAACAGCTCTCTTGATGGCGGACGAGTTCGAACGTACGCACTGATAGACCAGTTAAGAGAGCAAGAGTCCACTGAACTGGTCTGCTCCGCTTTTGGTATTTCCACGTCCTGTTTCTATGAGTACAAGGCCCGAAAACGTAGTGTCGATCCTGAGCGACTAAAACTCCGAAGTGAGCTTCGTCGCCTATTCAAGGCGAGCCGTGGTTCTGCAGGGAGTCGTTCGCTAAAGTCAATGATGCAGGAGCTGGGGTATCAGGTTGGTCGTTTCAAAGTGCGTAGCCTGATGAAAGAGGCAGGATTGTTGTCTAAGCAACCTGGCTCTCATTCTTATAAATCAGCGCAGATGGAACGACCGGATATCCCGAATCGACTAGAAAGGGAGTTCGACGTTGTCGAACCTAATAAAGTCTGGTGCGGGGATATCACATATATCTGGGCTGGCAGTCGTTGGCACTACTTGGCTGCTGTTATCGACCTTCATACCCGGCGAGTCATAGGTTGGGCGATGTCAGAAAAGCCAGATGCAGACTTGGTTGTGAAAGCCCTAGATATGGCTTACCAGCAACGAGGATGCCCTCGTGGAGTCATGTTTCACTCAGACCAAGGTAGCCAATATGCGAGCCGGAAGTTCAGACAACGGCTATGGCGTTATCAGATAACACAGAGTATGAGTCGCCGTGGCAACTGTTGGGATAATGCGCCAATGGAGCGCTTGTTCCGGAGCTTAAAGACAGAATGGATCCCATCAACAGGCTACATGACTGCTCGAGAAGCGAGACGAGACGTGGGTCTGTTTTTGATGGATTACTACAACTGGCAGCGCCCGCATCAGCACAATGATGGGGTGCCGCCCGCTAAAGCCGAGAATCGGCCTAACAAAGTGTCCGGATTTAGTTGACCACTACAATGTAGCGGCAATTATTAGAGCGTCAGCTTTGATTATTGTGCTGTTCATTTAACCTTTAGAGGGGAGGATTGCAATCCTCCTCTTTATAAATCTTCAAACTGCCACTCCAAACATAACAAACGCTTTAAGACGGATTCGCAACGCTCGGCGGTTTTGGTTTGAGTTAGCTTTTGTGGTTACGGCGCAATAATTAAATGCCGTGTAAGCGTTGCTCACCACTTAAGCGGGCGTTAGTTTACCAGTGAAGATCATCACCCTAAATCCAATCCTAGGGTGAAATCTTAATTACAGGTGGTTCTGCGGAAGTTGTGATTGACCGAGTACAGCAACAACTAAAATGAAGCCATCTTCTTTTGTAAAGTAAGCGGTATGCTTGCCCACTGGGAAATAAAAACCACTTGGGTATATCTCATCGCAACTGCGACCAACAGCCGGGTTGTCAGCAAGCATTTGAAACCCTGTTAGTAAGGTATCTTTGTAGCTTCGCCATTGCATCTCAGAGAAATTGTTGACGGTATAGTTTTTGATTTTTTGTAAATGAGCCTGTGCTAATTTACTTAGCTTATATTTATTCTTTTGCATAATGGGTTATAAGGCGTTTAAAAAGTCTTCGCCATCAACCACATTGCCTTGCGCCAAGTCTTGCTTAGCTGACTCGAAACAATGTCTCAGGTAATCAGTTTTCATTGCCTCCAGCTCTTCATAGTCCTTAATCGACATAACAACTACGGCATCTTTGCTATTTTTGCTAATTTTCACTGGCTCACGTTGAGCGCTCAGAAGTAATTCACCAAAATTACGTTTGGCATCATTTGCTGTTAATGTGTGCATGGTTACTCTCCAAATCTGGAATCACAGTAAGATTATAGTTGTTCGCATGAAATGGTCAATATGATTAAATCGTGTGATTTGTGCGGAAGGTAAACTAACAAGCAATTTAAGAGGGATTCTCAACGCTTGGCACTTTTGCTTCTACTTCAAATTTAGTGTTTATGGCACAATTCGTTAGGTTTGGGTGTAGGCGTTGTTCACCCCTTAATTGGGCGTTATAAGCCCCACTAGTATATTGATCCATCAAAAGGTAGTTGAAATGGTTCTAGATATTCCATCTAAAGATGATTTTTTCAACATGGGTGATTCATTGTTGAATTCCTGACCTTTCCCCGAGATTAATACCACCGCCTCGATGAAGTTTCCCATGTTTACGCCACTTGATTGGCATAATCAATTGGCGACATATAATTTAGAGAGCTATGTGGTCGAATATGGTTATAGTGCTCTCTCCATAGATTTATTTCGTAACGTGCTTCATCCAGAGTGCGGAACCAGTGTTGATTGAGACACTCATTTCTGAACTTGCCATTTAGGCTCTCCACAAAGGCATTTTGAGTCGG
Source organism: Vibrio sp. R10-SG3-ISO3 (assembly GCF_059834225.1). Taxonomy (NCBI): domain Bacteria; kingdom Pseudomonadati; phylum Pseudomonadota; class Gammaproteobacteria; order Vibrionales; family Vibrionaceae; genus Vibrio; species Vibrio sp. R10-SG3-ISO3. The sequence goes on from NZ_JCBDHE010000004.1 coordinate 2,427, forward strand.
TTTACCTGGTTGAATAAAGGCGAGTGTTACCGACGTTGTCTTTGACCAAAAGAACATGGCTTTGCTGGTAAATTCCGTCCCGTTGTCGCAAACAATGTTATCTGGCTTGCTGCGCACCTCGGTTAGTTGAGTTAAAAAACGGGCAACTTGTTGGCCACTGATTGATAGGGACACCAGCTGCCCAATGAGTTCTCGTGAAAAATCGTCAACGACATTGAGCACACGAAAACGTCTACCATTGATCAATTGGTCAGAGACAAAGTCCATCGACCAGCGTTGATTGGCTCTTGTGGGTGAATTCATAACTAGTCTCGGGCGCTGTAGCTTTTTGCGCTTCTTCGTTCTGACTTGCAGTCCTTCCTCAGTGTAAATACGATACGTGTGCTTCTTATTCACAACTAAGCCCTCTGCTTTTAGTAAACTGTGCAGCATCAGATAGCCATAACGGGAATATTGAACGGCTAACGCTTTTAAACGTTCTCGTAAGGCCCTATCTACAGGGTTTTTAGCTTTGTATCGAAACGCCGTTCGACTCAAACAGGCAAGCTTACAGGCCGCTCTTTCACTCAGTCGGTGAGTGTCAATAAGGTATCGGGCAATAAGCTTTCGAGAAGATGGCGTTACCACTTTTTTGACACAACATCCTTCATTGCTTCGACTTCAAGCAACTTCTCCGCGAGGAGCCGCTTAAGCTTATTGTTCTCAGATTCAAGCTCTCTCAGCCTTTTGGCTTCATTCACTTCTAGCCCTGCATACTTGCTGCGCCAGTTATAAAAAGTGCCCGATGATATCCCCATGTCGCGACAGATGTCGTCAACCTTAGCGCCCGCTTCATGCTGTTTAATCGCCTTGATGATTTGCTCTTCCGTGTATCGCTTTTTCATTTTGAGATCTCCATTAGTTCTAGTGTATTAGAAATCTCATCAAAGTCATGGTGTTAATTTAGGGGGAAAGCTCACCACCAGCCTTCTCGCCACCTAAGTTGGCTCACTCACGGCGCTCTGCTCGGTTGGCGAAACTGTTTCACTCGGAGAAAATAGGTTGCGGTAAATAAACAAAAGCCCCGAGCGAACTCGAGGCTTTATCTAGCGATTCAACGCACAATCATACTAGCGACGGCTGCTGCGTCTCACGAGCTCAATGACTTTCAATTGAGCGACCGCTTTCGCCAGCTCAGCCGCAGCTTTCGCGTAATCAACGTCACCGTGAGGTAGGTTGATCAGCTCTTCTGCACGCTGTTTTGCTTCTTCCGCTTTTGCTTTGTCTAGGTCTTCACCTCGAACAGCGGTATCCGCCAAGATGGTGACATCGTGAGCCTGTACTTCAAGAATACCGCCCGAAAGGTAAATAATTTCTTCCTCACCTTTCTTTGTTACGATGCGAACCATACCAGGACGAATCAGCGTCAACAACGGAGTATGACCCGCTAAAACACCGAGATCACCCTCTTCACCTGAAACTTGAATGCTGCGAGCATAGCCAGAGAAAATACGCTCTTCGGCACTCACAACGTCTAGGTTAAAGGTCACTGATGCAGTCATAACGCCTCCTTAAAGTCTTCGCTTACATCTTCTTCGCGTTTTCTAGAGCGTCGTCGATGCTTCCGCAGTACATAAATGCCTGCTCAGGAATATCATCATACTCACCAGAAAGAAGACCTTTAAAGCCACGAAGTGTCTCTGTAAGAGGTACGTATACACCCGGGTCACCCGTAAAGACTTCCGCTACGTGGTAAGGCTGAGTCAAGAAACGCTCAATCTTACGTGCACGAGATACGACTTGCTTATCTTCTTCAGATAGCTCGTCCATACCTAGGATAGCGATGATGTCTTTCAGCTCTTTGTAGCGCTGAAGTGTCTGCTGAACGCCACGAGCGATGTCGTAGTGCTCTTGACCAACGACCAATGGGTCAAGCTGACGAGACGTTGAGTCAAGTGGGTCGATCGCTGGGTATAGACCCATAGCTGCGATGTTACGGTTAAGTACAACCGTTGCATCCAAGTGCGCGAACGTGGTGGCTGGAGACGGGTCAGTCAAGTCATCCGCTGGTACGTATACCGCCTGTACAGACGTGATAGAACCCGCTTTTGTTGACGTGATACGCTCCTGAAGTACACCCATCTCTTCTGCAAGAGTTGGCTGGTAACCTACTGCAGAAGGCATACGACCTAGCAGTGCAGATACTTCCGTACCCGCCAGCGTGTAACGGTAGATGTTATCAACGAACAGTAGAACGTCACGTCCTTCGTCACGGAAACGCTCAGCCATCGTTAGACCTGTCAGTGCAACACGTAGACGGTTGCCTGGTGGCTCGTTCATCTGACCGTAAACCATCGCAACCTTTGATTCTTCAGGTTTTTCGATGTTTACTACGCCCGCTTCCTGCATTTCGTAGTAGAAGTCGTTACCCTCACGAGTACGCTCACCTACACCCGCGAATACAGAAAGACCAGAGTGTTGTAGTGCGATGTTGTTGATAAGTTCCATCATGTTAACGGTCTTACCTACACCTGCACCACCGAATAGACCGATTTTACCACCCTTAGCGAATGGACAAACTAGGTCGATTACTTTTACGCCGGTTTCTAGAAGCGCTGTCTCGTTTGATTGCTCTTCGTAGCTTGGCGCTTGACGGTGGATAGAGTAAACCTCTTCTGCACCGATTTCGCCACGCTCGTCAATCGCGTCACCTAGAACGTTCATGATACGACCTAGGGTCTTAGTACCTACTGGTACTGAAATTGGAGCGCCTGTGTTAACCACTTCCACTCCGCGACGTAAACCATCAGAGCTACCCATTACGATACAACGAACTACGCCACCGCCTAGCTGTTGCTGAACTTCAAGAACAAGACGCTCTTTTGAGTCCGTAACGTTTAGAGCGTCATATACACTTGGTACATCGCTCTGTGGGAACTCTACGTCGACTACCGCACCGATGATCTGTACGATCTTACCTGTAGCCATCGTTAATCCTCTAAATTTAATCTGCCTAAATTACACTGCTGCCGCACCAGAAACGATCTCGGATAGCTCTTGTGTAATCGCCGCTTGACGGGCTTTGTTGTACACAAGCTCTAGTTCATCGATCAAGTTTCCAGCATTGTCAGATGCTGCTTTCATAGCAATCATACGAGCAGCCATTTCGCACGCTAAGTTTTCAACCACAGCCTGGTACACCTGAGACTCGATATAACGAGACATCAAGGTATTGAGCAGAACCTTTTGGTCTGACTCAAACATATAGCTCCACGCATGCTTGAACGACTCATCGTCACTCATGGACTTAGGCAAAGGTATTAATTGATCAATTTTGGGTTGCTGTGTCATTGAGTTCACAAACTCATTGAACACTAGGTACAAGCGATCGATTTCACCCTCTTCATACTTCTTAAGCATGACTTTGATAGAACCGATCAGATCATCTAATGATGGCGTGTCTCCCAAACCTGAGGTTTGAGCGACAATCTTCGCACCTATGCTATTGAAGTAAGATGTGGCTTTTGAACCGATCACTGCCAGCTCAATCTCTACACCTTGATTCGACCAATCGTTCATCTCCTTGACGGCTTGCTTGAACAAGTTAATGTTCAAGCCGCCACAAAGACCACGATCGGTCGATACCACAATATACCCAACGCGCTTAGCGCCACGTTCTACAAGGAATGGATGTTTGTATTCCAAGGTACCGTGCGCTAAATGACCAATGACTTTACGTATTATTTCAGCGTAAGGACGAGGGCCTTCCATTGCATCTTGCGTACGACGCATTTTGGAAGCCGCTACCATTTCCATCGCTTTCGTGATTTTTTGAGTGCTTTTGACACTACCAATCTTGCTACGAATTTCTTTTGTATTGGCCATCGTTACTCTCCGTTAATTACAAAACTTGCTTGTAATTACCAAGTTTGGGTTGCTTTGAAATCATCAACCAAGGCTTTCAGTTGAGCTTCGATTTCATCGTTGTAAGCGCCAGACTTGTCGATCTCAGCTGCAAAATCTGCATGCTGAGCACGAGCATACGATAGTAGAGCACCTTCAAAGTCGAGGACTTTGTTGAGCTCGATATCATCGAGATAGCCACGTTCCGCCGCGAAAATAGACAATGCTTGGTCAAACACTGACATTGGCGCGTACTGCTGCTGCTTCATCAATTCAGTCACTTTCTGACCGTGATTTAGCTGGCGTTTGGTCGCTGCATCAAGATCCGATGAGAACTGAGCAAAGGCTGCCAATTCACGGTATGCCGCCAATGCAGTACGGATACCACCTGACAGTTTCTTGATGATTTTCGTCTGAGCCGAACCACCTACACGAGATACTGAGATACCTGGGTCAACCGCTGGGCGTACACCCGCGTTGAACAGTTCAGTTTGTAGGAAGATCTGACCGTCGGTAATCGAGATTACGTTGGTCGGTACGAATGCCGATACGTCACCCGCTTGAGTTTCGATGATAGGTAGCGCAGTCAAAGAGCCTGTCTTACCTTTCACTTCACCGTTGGTGAAACGCTCTACGTACTCTTCGTTTACTCGCGCAGCGCGCTCTAGTAGACGTGAGTGGAGGTAGAATACGTCACCCGGGAAAGCCTCACGGCCTGGTGGACGTTTTAGGAGTAGAGAGATCTGACGGTAAGCAACCGCTTGTTTAGACAGATCATCGTAAACAATCAGTGCATCTTCACCGCGGTCACGGAAGTACTCACCCATCGCACAACCTGCGTATGGCGCTAGGTATTGAAGCGCTGCAGATTCAGAAGCCGATGCTACGACAACAATCGTGTTCTGCAGTGCGCCGTGCTCTTCTAGTTTGCGAACCACGTTAGCAATGGTCGATGCTTTCTGACCAATCGCTACGTAGATAGAGAAAATACCCGAGTCTTTCTGGTTGATGACGGCATCGATCGCCATCGCCGTTTTACCAGTCTGACGGTCACCGATGATAAGCTCACGCTGACCACGACCGATTGGGATCATTGAGTCAACAGACTTGTAACCGGTTTGAACAGGCTGATCAACCGATTTACGGTCGATAACACCTGGTGCAATCACTTCAACTGGTGAGCTCAGTTTCGCATCGATAGGACCTTTGCCATCAATTGGTTGACCCAGTGTGTTAACCACACGGCCAAGCAGCTCAGGGCCTACAGGTACTTCAAGGATGCGTCCAGTACCCGTCACTTTCATCCCTTCTTTAAGGTCTGCGTACGGGCCCATCACTACAGCACCAACAGAGTCGCGCTCTAGGTTTAATGCCAATGCAAAACGATCACCTGGAAGCTCGATCATTTCACCTTGCATCACATCTTCAAGACCGTGAATGCGGAGAATACCGTCACTTACAGAGACGATCGTACCCTCATTACGAACTTCAGACACGACATTGAATTTTTCAATGCGCTGTCTAATCAGTTCGCTAATTTCCGTGGAATTAAGTTGCATTGCTCCAATTCCCCTAATTTAAGACTTAATAACGTCTTTAAGACGAGTTAAACGGCTAACGAGTGAGTTATCCAACACAGTATCGCCATCACGGATAACCGCGCCGCCGATCAAGTGCGCATCAACGATACAGTTTAATTTCACTGTGCCACCAAAACGCTGTTCAAGGCTGGCGATAAGCTGCGACTTTTGCGCTTCAGACAATTCAGTAGACGTCGTAACCGTCACCTCTTTCGTGTTTGAAGCCTTGTCTGCCAGTTTCTTGTACTGCTGATAAATATCACTTAACGCTGAGGTGCGACGATTCTCGATCACCACTTTCAAAAAGTTTTGAAAGGGTTCATCAAAGTATTCCCCGCCAACATCAACATACAATTGCACTAGTTGCTCAGGCTGCAAACTCAAAGCAGCGGTCTTTAGCTCTTTTACTGAAGACATCTCTTTGGCAAATGCAAGCATCTGTGACCATTGTTCAATGGCACTATTATCACTCGCAAAGCCGTATGCAGCCTTAGCATATGGTCGAGCAATAGTTGTCAAATCCGACATACTGATGCCCTCTTGTTATAGTTTTGCTGAAATACTATCAAGGATGTCTTGATGTGCAGCTGGATCAATAGAACGCTCGATCACTTTCTCTGCGCCAAGAATCACTAAGCTCGCCACGTCTTTCTTCAGCTCATTGCGCGCACGCAATGTTTCTGCTTCCAGCTCAGCTTTACCTTGAGAAAGAATATGATCTCGCTCGACAGTAGCTTCGTTGCGGGCTTCATCCAAAATCTGAGCTTTGCGTTTATTCGCTTGCTCGATGATTTCTAATGCTTGTTTCTTCGCGTCTTTCAGCTGGTCTGCCGCATTGTGCTTGGCAAGCTCTAACGCTTTGTCCGCACGTGCAGCCGACTCTAGACCTTCAGAGATCTTCTTTTGGCGTTCTTCAATAGCAGCAATTAATGGTGGCCACACGAACTTCATGCAGAACCACACAAAAATTAGAAATGCTATTGCTTGTCCCAGCAGAGTAGCATTGATATTCACAATGACCCTCCTTTACCTATTCTTAGTTTCGAAACATCGAAACGACGTATCATGAATGAATAAGAGAGGTCTATTACAGTGCGAATAGCATGTACATAGAGATACCAACACCGATCATTGGAACCGCATCCAATAGACCCGCGATGATGAACATGTTGGTTTGTAGAACAGGCGCCATTTCAGGCTGGCGAGCAACTGACTCAAGGAACTTACCACCAAGGATCGCGAAACCAAAACCTGTTGCGATAGCACACATGCCTAGTAGTAGACCTACAACCAAATAAATTTCCATAATTATCTCCAAATCAGATTTGATAAAAAAGTTAGGTAAAAATTAATGTGAATCGTTACTTGCCATGCTGAGGTAAACAACAGTCAGCATTGTAAAAATGAAGGCTTGTAAAACAATTACTAATATGTGGAAGATTGCCCAAATGACGTGCGCGACGACACCTAATCCACCCAATACAACACCAGCACCGTAGGTCACAGCGATCAGAATAAAGATCAACTCGCCCGAGTACATGTTGCCGTAAAGACGTAAAGAAAGAGACACCGGCTTAGCCAGCAATGAGACACTTTCCAAAACTAAGTTGAAAGGAATTAACGCTTTATTGTTAATTGGGTGAAGCGTAAATTCTTTCACAAATCCTTTAAATCCTTTGTACTTGATGTAGTAAACCACCGTCAGTACTAGGACACCTAATGCAAGTGCTAGCGTGATGTTTAAGTCAACCGTTGGTACGATCTTAAAGTACTCAAAGCCAGCCGCCCCCATTAGATGAGGAATAAAGTCAACGGGTACTAGATCCATCAAGTTCATGAGGAAAATCCACACAAACAAGGTGAGAGCTAGTGGTGCGACTAATTTATCACGACCATGGAAAGCATCTTTTACAATGGCATCGACTTGCTCTACGACCATTTCGATAAAACATTGCAGCTTACCAGGCGTGCCTGTGGTTGCATTTTTTCCGACACGATAAAACAACCACAAAAATAGTGCACCTAGACCAACAGAGAACAACAATGAATCCCAATGTAAGGTCCAGAACCCAGCGTCGGCACAACCATAGTTGGTTGCTACGCCACCATCAACCACACAAATCTTCGCGTTGGTTAGGTGGTGCTGAATATATTCCTGCGGAGTATCAGCCATGGTTAATCCCATTTTTATGAAAAAATAAAATTGGTGATAACCAGAAGATCAGCAGTGTGAGCTTGTAACCTGTAAAGAACGCCCCTGGTTTGAGGAACTCGTTGACAGAAAACACCAACACAAACATCACTATGGTAAACACCAGCTTTAACGCCCATCCCACCATCAGGAAGCCAAGAAGAACTTTCCCATCGGACCCTGGTTTAGGGAAAAACGTAAACAGGGCATAAATGTAATTACCCATCACCGCGATAAAGCCGCCTTTTAAAACAAAGCGAGCCGTTTCAGGGCTGATCATCACATAAGCCAAGCTCCCGATGAGGAGCACAAATATCAGCTGGAGGTGGACGAGTCTAAAAGCAGCTCTTCCTTGCTTGCTTCGATTTGCACTAAACATCAAAAGCACCTGTTTCTGTATCTAACACCGCATTGATCACAGTCAATGCATGGTGAAAAAAAGCACGAAAATTATATAGTTCTTACCCAAAAACACAATAATTGCTTCGGTGATAAGCTTTATTCCTACTAGGAAGTGTGAGCTAGGAAGCGGAATCGATGTTTTGTAGTTGTTTTAACATCGATTGAAGTTGCTCATTGTCTGCAAAGTTGATGACAATTTTACCATCGCCTTTTGTTGACATTTGTAGGGCAACTTTTGTGTTTAATTGTTCAGACAAATGCTTTAACGACAACTCCGTCGTGTTATCAATTTCTGGTTTTGGCGTGGTTGATTCAACTTCGCCCTGGAGCGTCTTTTTTACTAAGTTTTCTGTTTGACGCACCGTCAGTTTTTTCTTGGCAACGTGATTGGCGAGAGCCACTTGCTGCGTGGCTTCTAACGCCAGTAACGCGCGAGCATGGCCCATCTCAATCAATTTGGCCGACATCAAGGCTTTCACTTCATTGTCTAACTGGTTGAGTCTTAACAAGTTACTCACAGTGGTGCGTGACTTGCCAATCGCATCCGCCACTTGCTGATGAGTCAATTCAAATTCGTCTTGAAGACGCTCCAATGCTTGGGCTTCTTCAATTGCATTGAGGTCTTCGCGCTGAATGTTTTCAATCAATGCCATCGCAACCGCCGCACGGTCTTCGACATTTTTGACCACGCAAGGCACTTGCTTGAGACCGGCTTTACGCGCCGCACGCCAGCGACGTTCGCCAGCGATGATTTCGTATTTGTCCGCCTCAACCTGACGCACAACAATCGGCTGGATAATCCCTTGCGACTCTATCGATGAGGCCAACTCTTCGAGCGCTTCAGGCTCCATCTCTTTGCGGGGCTGATACACGCCCGGTTGTAACGCATTGATACTCAGTTCAGTCAAATGCCCATCGGACGACAACGCTTGGCTATTGAGCGCACTTTGCTGTTTCTCACGCGCCAGTGAGCTGGTCGATAGCAGAGCGTCAAGCCCTTTACCTAAACCACGTTTAGACATAAGACGGAATCCTTCGGTTGATTATGCGGGTACTTCTTCGCGGCGAAGCATTTCTCCAGCAAGGGCAAGGTACGCTTTTGCGCCCGCTGAATACTTGTCGTAATACATGGCAGGTTTGCCATGACTCGGCGCTTCGGCCAAGCGAACATTTCGGGGAATAACAGTGCGGTACACTTTGTTGCCAAAGTGCTTTTTGAGTTGATCGGACACTTCATTCGAGAGGCGATTACGCGGGTCATACATGGTGCGTAACAAGCCCTCGATTCTTAGATTTTCGTTGACGACAGCAGCGAGCTTGCTGATTGTATCCATCAATGCCGTTAACCCTTCTAACGCGAAATACTCGCACTGCATCGGAACCAAGACGGAATCAGCTGCAGCCATAGCATTGATTGTAAGAAGGTTTAGCGACGGAGGACAATCGATAAAGATGAAATCATAGTTATCACGAACGGAGGATAAGGCGTGCTTGAGACGCACTTCGCGGGCAAACACTTCCATTAATTTGATTTCTGCGGCGGTGACATCACCGTTAGCCGCGATCAAATCGTAATTGCCAGACGTCTTACGACAGACCACCTCTTCGAACGGTACGTCTTCAACCAGCAGTTCGTAGGCAGTGGCGTCGACTTGGTACTTATCAACACCGCTTGCCATGGTTGCGTTTCCTTGCGGGTCGAGGTCAATGACCAACACTTTGCGCTTAGTCGCAGCCATAGATGCGGCTAAGTTGACACAGGTCGTTGTTTTACCCACGCCACCTTTTTGGTTAGCAATTGCTACGATTTTTCCCACAGTGAACCTCGCTATTAATCCTTGCGCGATAAGATTACTAGATGACGCTCGCCTTCCAACTCTGGAACATTCAAAGCTTTGATCTCGCTCACAGAACACCAGTCGGGCAATTGTTCAATCTCATCCTGAGGCAATTGACCTTTCAGCGCCAGAAACACGCCTGACTCCGCTTTTGGAAGGTGATGACACCAACTGACCATGTCTACCATAGAAGCGAATGCGCGACTTAGAACAGCGTCAAACTTCTCTTCTGGTTGAAACTCTTCGACGCGACTTTGAATCGGCGTCACGTTTTTTATCCCCAGCTCATGCAGCACTTGTTTGACAAAGCGAATGCGTTTGCCGAGACTGTCGAGCAAATAAAAGGTTTTGTCTGGGTGCATGATCGCCAAGGGGATCCCTGGCAATCCTGGGCCAGTGCCGACATCGATAAAGCGCTCACCAACTAAGTGAGTACTCACAACAATGCTATCCAAGATGTGTTTAACTAACATCTCAAACGGGTCACGCACTGAGGTCAGGTTGTAGGCTTTGTTCCACTTGTCCAGCATTGCCACATAGCCCACCAACTGCTCGCGTTGTGCATCAGAGACCTGCAAGTCAGTGGTCGCGATCAGCGCATCGAGTTTGTCACGTAGTGCGCTCATGCCGCTTCCTCACCTTTTTTCAACATACCGTGCTTTTTCAAATGCACCAACAAAATGGAGATCGCGGCTGGCGTAATACCTGAGATACGAGAAGCAATACCAATCGACTCAGGTTTGGCTTCTGACAGCTTGGCAATCACTTCGTTCGACAAACCTTTCACTTGTCGGTAATCCAAATCGAGCGGCAACTTGGTGTGTTCATGACGCAATGATTTCTCAATCTCGTCTTGCTGACGCTTGATGTAACCTTCGTACTTGACTTGAATTTCCACTTGCTCTGCCGCTTGCTGATCATCCAGCGCGGGGTGGAAGGTCTCTAGCGAGGTCAGCTGCTGATAGGTGATTTCTGGGCGACGAAGAAGATCTTCACCGCTTGCCTCACGCACCAACGGAGTTTTCAGCAGATCGTTCAGCGCATCGACCCCCGCCGATTTCGGGTTGATCCAGATATCTTGTAGGCGCTGACGCTCTTTTTCCATCTGCTCGATCTTTTGATTGAATCGCGTCCAACGCGCCTCACTCACCAAGCCCAATTCATGCGCTTTTTCGGTCAAACGCAGATCGGCGTTGTCTTCACGCAGCAGCAAACGGTACTCGGCGCGCGAGGTAAACATACGGTAAGGCTCTTTCGTGCCCATGGTTGAGAGGTCATCAATCAACACGCCCATGTAGGCTTGGTCGCGTCGCGGGTTCCAACCTTCTTTGCCCTGGCTGTGCAAACTGGCGTTCAAACCGGCCATCAAACCTTGTGCCGCCGCTTCTTCGTAACCGGTGGTACCGTTAATCTGGCCTGCAAAGAACAGACCAGAGATAAATTTGGTTTCATAGGTTTGCTTGAGATCGCGAGGGTCGAAGAAATCGTACTCGATCGCGTATCCCGGACGCACGATGTGCGCGTTTTCAAACCCTTTCATTGAACGCACGATTTGTACCTGAACATCAAACGGCAAGCTGGTGGAAATACCATTGGGGTAGAGTTCGTGTGTCGTTAAGCCTTCCGGCTCAATGAAAATCTGGTGGCTGTTCTTATCCGCAAAGCGCATCACTTTGTCTTCAATCGAAGGACAGTAACGTGGCCCAATCCCTTCAATCACCCCGGCGTACATCGGGCTACGATCGAGGTTGTTGCGGATCACTTCGTGGGTGCTCTCGTTGGTGTGCGTGATGTAACACGGGATCTGCGCCGGATGTTGGCGACGATCACCTAAAAACGAGAATACCGGGGTCGGGTTGTCACCGTGTTGCACTTCTAGCTGTGAAAAATCCACACTGCGTGCATCGATGCGCGGAGGCGTACCGGTTTTCAAACGATCAACGCGGAACGGTAATTCACGCAGACGATCCGCAAGCGCGATCGATGGTGGATCCCCAGCGCGGCCACCAGAAGCGCTTTCCATGCCAATGTGGATCTTGCCACCTAGGAATGTCCCGACGGTGAGTACCACTGCTTTGGCGCGAAACTTGAGACCCATTTGAGTCACCACACCGACCGCCACTTCGTTCTCAACAATCAGGTCATCCACCGATTGTTGGAATAGGGTTAGGTTTGGCGCGTTTTCCAACGCATGGCGAACATACGCTTTGTACAAAGCACGATCCGCTTGAGCGCGAGTGGCGCGTACCGCTGGGCCTTTGGAAGCGTTGAGTGTACGAAATTGAATACCTGCGTGGTCGATGGCTTGTGCCATCAAACCGCCCATTGCATCGACCTCTTTGACAAGATGGCCTTTACCGATCCCACCAATGGCAGGGTTACATGACATCTGTCCTAGGGTGTCGATATTGTGCGTCAGCAACAGCGTCTTTTGACCTGTACGTGCAGACGCGAGGGCGGCTTCCGTTCCTGCATGACCGCCACCGACAACGATGACGTCAAAGTTTTCGTGATAAAGCATGAACTGACCTCAGGTATTCAATCAAGCAATAGAAAAGTTAAAAGAGCGTTATTCTACCTTCTTTCCAAGGGAGAGAAAATGCTTTTGACGCTTTTGTCTTAAAGGGCTGAAACTCTTATATATATAAGATCTATATATATGATCTTTTATTAGATCTACTATTAGGATCGACGATCTCTGTGGATAACTAGAAAATGATCAACTAGATCATGGATCTTTTTATGATCATATCATGTGATCTTACCTTGATCTGATCGAGGATTACCTGGGATCAAAATCGATGGTTATACACAGGGGTTGGCAAAGGTAAAAGTTGTTATTTGGATAACTAAAGGAAGATAACGGGATATCATCTTAGTTATCCACAGACACTTTGGCTAAAAAAGCAGCGAACAGTACGAGAGGAAAAGAGAAGGTGAGGTGAACAGCGGCCAATATTGCGCACAATACTGGCCGAGGAGGGGGATCAGAAACGGTCGATATGAGTTTCTAGCCAGGCTTGTGCCGCATCTTCTGGTACGTCATGGCTAAGGACATCAATCGTCACGCACTCCGCGAGCGGCGTGGCACCTATGTCTTCCAATAAGGTGTAGGCATGTTGGCCTGCTGCGCAAAAGGTATCGTAGCTCGAATCACCAATCGCGATCACCGCATAGTTGACGTTCGCCATATTTGGCGGCGTGTTTTGCAGCGCGGCAATGAAGGGCTGAATGTTGTCTGGGTATTCGCCCGCACCGTGGGTTGAAGTGATGATGAGCCAAGTGCCTTGTGCCTCTATCTCATTCAGAACCGGTTGGTTGTGGATTGTGGTTTCAAAGCCTTGTTCAATCAGCAGATCACTAAGGTGATCGCCCACGTATTCGGCTCCGCCTAAGGTACTGCCTGTTATTATGTGGATCATGGGTTTTCCTTACGCCAATAAAAAGCGCGACCGTGTGCCGCGCATTGTGAGTTATTTACCGATACAGAATGAAGAGAAAATTCTGCCTAGTAGATCATCAGAGCTGAATTCGCCAGTGATCTCATTGAGATGTTGCTGAGCGATACGCAGCTCTTCTGCGAGGATTTCTCCGGCCATGTAGCCTTCAAGTTGCTGCTGACCGATATCGAGGTGCTCGGCCGCTTTGGCGAGTGCATCGAGATGGCGGCGGCGGGCCATAAAGCCACCTTCACTGCTGCCGGAGAAGCCCATACAGGCTTTCAGGTGAGTGCGCAGTGCATCGACGCCAGCGCCCGTTTTTGCGGACAAGCGGATCAGCGTCGGTGTGTTCACATGGCAGATCCCAAGTTCCTCGCCTGTTTGATCGGCTTTATTGCGGATCACGGTCATGCCGATGCTGTCGGGCAGACGATCGACAAAATCCGGCCAAATCTCTTTGGGATCGGTGGCGTCGGTGGTGGTGCCATCGACCATAAATAGCACACGATCCGCTTGGGCAATTTCATCCCAAGCGCGCTCGATACCGATTTTTTCCACTTCATCCGACGCATCACGCAGCCCAGCGGTATCAATAATGTGCAAAGGCATGCCGTCAATGTGGATGTGCTCGCGCAGCACGTCACGCGTTGTGCCTGCAATGTCGGTCACAATCGCAGATTCCTTGCCTGATAGCGCATTGAGTAGGCTGGATTTACCGGCGTTAGGTCGACCAGCGATCACCACTTTCATCCCTTCACGCATGATGGCGCCTTGGTTGGCCTCTTTGCGCACAGCTTCTAGGTTGTCGATGATGGTTTGCAGATCGGCGGCGACTTTACCATCGGCGAGAAAATCGATCTCTTCCTCGGGGAAATCAATCGCGGCTTCAACGTAGATACGCAGATGAATCAGTGACTCGACCAGGGTATTAATTTGGCCCGAGAACGCGCCCTGAAGCGATTGGAGCGCCGATTTAGCCGCTTCTTCTGAGCTCGCATCAATCAAATCGGCGATCGCTTCGGCTTGCGCCAAATCGAGCTTGTCATTTAAAAACGCGCGCTCGGAAAATTCCCCTGGGCGTGCGATGCGAATCCCCGGAATATCGACGATGCGTTTGATCAGCATGTCCATCACGACAGGGCCGCCATGCCCTTGCAGTTCAAGGACATCTTCGCCCGTGAACGAGTGGGGATTGGGGAAATAGAGTGCAATGCCTTGGTCTAGTTGGCTGCCATCTTGGGCCATAAACGGCAAATATTCGGCGTAGCGAGGACGCAGTGATTTACCGGTCACCGCGATAGCCACTTGCTCGGCAAGCGGGCCTGACACGCGAATGATGCCGACACCGCCTCGGCCTGGGGCGGTGGCTTGGGCTACGATGGTCTCTGTGGTCATAAGATTATCTCTATGGTCAATAAACAGCGAATTAGGCGCTGAATCTGTATGGCGCAATGGTCGTCAGCAAATTGTAAACAGCGCAAAACAAAAAGGCGACCTTTTGGCCGCCTTTTGATGATGCTTAGCTGTTACTTCGAATGTAAGCCTTTTTTCTCCAGCGCCTTGTAAATGAGCGTTTGCTGGATAAGTGTTACCACGTTCGAAACCAACCAGTAAAGCACTAGGCCAGACGGGAAGAACAGGAAGAAGAAGGTAAACATCACCGGCATAAAGGTCATGATCTTCTGCTGCATTGGGTCTGTCACTGTGGTTGGGCTCATCTTCTGGATGAGGAACATCGACGCACCCATCAGTAGTGGCAAGATGTAGTATGGGTCTTGCGCAGAGAGGTCGTGAATCCAACCGAAGAACGGCGAGTGACGAAGCTCGACCGATTCCATCAATGCCCAGTAGAGGGCGATGAAGATCGGCATCTGGAGAATAAGCGGTAGACAGCCACCCAGCGGGTTCACTTTCTCTTTCTTATACAGCTCCATCATCTCTTGGCTCATGCGCTGACGGTCATCACCGATACGCTCACGCATAGCTTGCAGCTTAGGCTGAAGCATACGCATTTTCGCCATTGAGGTGTATTGGGCTTTGGTCAGTGGGTACATGGCACCACGGACAATGAACGTGAGGATCATGATAGAGACACCCCAGTTCACCGCAAAGCTCTGAATGAAAGAGAGCAAAGTGTGCAGTGGTTTAGCGATGAACCATAGCCAACCGTAATCGACCACCAAGTCTAGGTTAGGTGCCGTTTCTGCCATCGCGTCTTGCAGTTTTGGCCCCACCCACAGCGTGGCGTTGAATTGCGCAGACTCACCATCAGCGATGGTTTTGTTTGGCATGCGAACGCCGATGTCGCCCATATTACCGATCACGCGAGTGTACAGATTGGTGCCAGGTTCGTTTCGTGGGATCCATGCACTCGCAAAGTAGTGTTGGATCATCGCTGCCCAACCTTGACCATTCGGTAAGGTAATCGACAGATTACGGCTTTGCATATCATCGAAGCTGTACTTTTTGTAACGGGTGTCGTCACTGGAGTACGCACCGCCACGGTAAGTTGGCATAGTGATGCTGCCACCATCGTCCATCAGGTTTTGACGAAGATGCGCGTACATACCAAAGGTCGCGTTGTTACCTGATAGGTTACGAACATCAAATTCGACATCCACTGCGTAGCTGTCACGCTTTAGGATGTAGGTTTTGGTGTATTCAAGACCGTTGGCCGCGTACGTCATTGGAATGCGTAGCTCATCTTGACCTTCTGCCAAGGTAAAGCTGTCGGCATCAACGGCGTATTGCGGACGATTCGAGCTGCTTAGGTCAATGCCCTGTGGGCCAACAAGGCCACTTTGAGCGATGAACTGGTGGCCCGCTTCGTTTTTGAGAAGAACGAATGGATCGGCGGAATCAAGTTCAGCGGAGTACTGGTTTAGGTCTGCATGAACCACATCACCACCTACCGTATCAATGGTTAACGTCAAAACGTCAGTGGTTACGGTGATGGTTTTTGCTGAAGCTTGTTGTGACGGTGCGGGATCAAGCTCATCTGCAAAAGATGGTGCAGGTAAAGTACTGCTTGATTGTGCCTGCTCAACCGGCTGCGGTGCTGGGTTCTTTGCGACTTGCCATTGTTGGAACAAGAGGAAAGAAACCAGTGCTAGCGCGATTAACAGGATATTACGTTGAGAATCCATCGTTATTTATCTCTGTCTTGTGTTTGGGCTGGTGGAACGGGGTCATAGCCACCTTCATTCAAAGGGTGGCATTTTAATAGACGTTTGCTTGATAACCAACACCCTTTTACAAAACCGTGAGCTTTCAACGCTTCAATGGCATAGGTAGAACAGGTTGGAGTAAAACGACAGCGCGGCCCAATAAGAGGACTAATCAGGCCTTGATAGAGACGGACCAGCCCGATGGCTAGCCACGTGAAGGGCGAGACAGACGCTGCCATAATTTATCAAACAGGGCGAAAATTTCATCATTGCTGAGATCTTGCGCGCTTTTCTTGGCAATAACAACAAAATCTTTATTAGGAAGTTGGTGTTGTTTGTTACGAAAACTTTCGCGAGCAAGGCGTTTAAAGCGATTACGGCCAACGGCAGTTTTGATTTGCTTTTTAGGTACCGCAAGTCCCAGTCTTGGATGGGAAAGGGTATTGTTACGGGCAATGATGGTGAAATGAGGTGAGCCAGCTCGGTGAGCTTGCTGGAAGACATTTTGATAATGCTCGGGAGTTAACAAACGTAACTCCCGATTGAACGCGTACGTATTCAAAATAAAAAATTATTTTGACAGGCGCGCACGGCCTTTAGCACGACGTGCATTAATTACTTTACGACCGTTCTTAGTTGCCATGCGAGCACGGAAGCCGTGAGTACGCTTGCGCTTTAGAACTGTAGGTTGAAAAGTGCGTTTCATGATAATTACCTTTACTGATCAGTAGTTTTAGGTCGATGTTAACCCGGCGTGGGTCAAAGCGTCTTCTTTATTAAGATAAGGAGGACAAACCGACGCCTCTCAACAAAGAGGCGGAATTGTAATCACTGTCACATTAAGAGTCAATGATGAAATTCCGCGCCGGGGGATTATACGTAGTGTGAGCAAAATCTCAAGGATCAAAGGATCCTTATCGGCGATCCTTGTCGCTGTTTACCGGTGATCCCTTTCAGCGGTAGTTACTCAGCGCCTACCTGTCTTAAGAACTTCTTCAGCCTTGGATCTTGTGGGTGATTGAAGAGTTCATCTGGCGATCCCTGCTCAACAATATGGCCTTCAGCCATAAAGATCACGCGATCCGCCACTTCTTTTGCAAACTGCATTTCATGAGTGACCACCAGCATGGTTTGGTGCTTGGTGGCGAGATCTTTCATCAGTTGTAATACCTCACCCACCCATTCAGGGTCGAGGGCTGAGGTGGGTTCATCAAACAGCAGCAGTTCCGGTTGCAGCGCCATCGCTCGACCAATGCCGACCCGTTGCTGCTGACCACCAGAGAGGGCCGCTGGGTAGCTGTCGCCTTTGTCACTAAGGCCAATATCGTCGAGGATTTGCTGCGCGCGAGCCAGCGCTTGCTCTTTTTTCCAGCCACGTACGGTAATCAGCCCTTCGGCAATGTTTTGTCTGGCGGTCATATGGGCAAACAGCGCGTAGTTTTGAAACACAAAGCCGGTTTTGCGCCTTAGGGCTAACACGTCCGATTTGGTGTGTTTGGCACTGTCGACCGTGACATCATCAATGGTGATGGTGCCTTGATCGGCATTCTCCAGGAAGTTTACACAGCGCAGCAGCGTCGATTTGCCGGTACCACTTGAGCCGATGATTACGATGATTTCGCCCTGTTTGATGTTGAGATCAATCCCTTTGAGTACTTCGCTGTCACCAAAGCGCTTATGAATATTGGTCAATGTAATCATCGTACGTACGCCTTATTGAGTTTCGCTTCTGCCCAAATCTGCACGCGGGTCAAAATGACCACCACGCCCCAGTAAATCAGCGCAACCGCCAAAAACGCTTCGAAAAAACGAAAACTGGATGACGCTTCCATCTGCGCTTTGGCCATGATCTCGGCCACGCCAAGGGTAAAAGCAAGCGAGGTCGATTTGATCATGTCGATAAAGTAGTTCATCAGCGATGGCAGCGCTACGCGCGTTGCTTGCGGCAAAATAATGCGGCGCATGGCTTGAGGTGTCGTCATACCCACCGACAAGCTCGCCTCCATTTGGCTGCGATCGATGCCGATGATGGCGGCGCGAATGCTCTCTGCCATATAGGCGGCAAAGTGGAGCGTTAAGCCAATCACTGCGGCGCTAAAGGCATCGAGTCCCACCAATAAAGGAAAAATTTGTGGCAGGCCATAATAAAGAAGAAACAGCTGCACCAACAGCGGCGTACCACGGAAGAAGCTGATATAGAGCTGACTCAACTGATCGAGCACCGGGACGCGAAATACGCGAATATTGGCCAATATCACGGCTAAAATTAGTGAAAACACCAAACCCCAAGTGGCCATTTCCATGGTGGTGCCAAGGTACTTGAGCAGTATTGGCATCAGGTTGAGCATGTAATTAAAGTCGAATCCCATTACGTATCCCAATGACTAAGGCGAGAAAAACAAAACCCACTGCAAGCAAGAGAGCAGTGGGTTTTTTCGTCAATCCGAAACGGATTTATGGAGGCGGAGCCGATTACTGAGTAATGTCAGCGCCAAACCACTTTTGAGAAATTTGCTCTAGTGTACCGTCAGCACGCATTTCTGCCAGTGCTTTGTTCACTTCTGCTTGCAGTTTTTGGCCGTTCTCATTGTTCACAAATGGCCATGCGTTTTGAATGGTTTCAAACGGCTGACCGGCTAATTGTAGCGGTAGGCCCGTTTTTTTGATTAGCTCAAGTGCAGAGAGACGGTCCATAACAAACGCATCCGCGCGGCCTAGTGCCACATCGTGTTCGATACCTGTGTCGTAGGTTTTGATGTTGATTTTGCCGTCTTTGTCGTAGCTGCGTAGCAGTTGCTCAAAGTTTGAACCTAGGTTCACCGCAACGGTTTTACCTGCGAGATCTTCCACGCCTTGGATGTCGTCGTTACCTTTACGCACGGTGATTTGCGCACCATCTACGACGTATGGGTCAGCAAACAGGTATTTCGCTTGGCGCGCTTCTGTCATGGTGATCTGGTTTGAGATGGTGTCGATGCGGCCCGTCTCTAAAAGACCAAACAGACCTGAGAAGTTGGCGGTCACGTATTCCACTTGATAGTCGTTACGTTTGCCAATCTCATCCCATAGATCCACTTCAAAGCCTTGCAGCTTGTCTTGCTCAACGAAGGTGAACGGGAAGTAACGGCCAGACATACCCACTTTGACCTCAGTCGCAGCTTGAACGGTGGCAGCAGAAAGTGCGATAACGGCAACAGCCGCTTTAATCCAGTTTTTCATTTTACAACTCCTAAAATTTATAGGGAGAAATACTACTGTCATCCTTGTCATTTAGATAAATAACAAGTTGCCATAATCTAGATGGATGCGGAATAAGATTATAGCTGTGGATAATCATTGACGCTCTATTGATGGGGTTGGGGCGACTTCTGGCGCCGAGATCCGCAAAATATGATCGCTGTGAAACTATTCATTCACAGAGTTATCACCAGATCGACGATCCTGCGATCATTGCGCCATTGTGGATCAATTTGTGGGTAAAAATGGGGCAGGGTGTGATGATCTCACCAATAATGGCAGAAATATTGTGAATAACTTCGATCTTATTCACTGGATCCTCGATCAATCGCTGGCGATCTCGGTTATCAACAGGTAAAATTGCCAGTCTTTTCCGATCATAGAATTACGAGTGAGGGCATCGTGTCATCTTCGCTTTGGTTGCAATGTTTGCAACAGCTTCAAGAAGAGCTTCCAGCAACTGAATTCAGCATGTGGGTCCGTCCTTTACAAGCTGAGCTCAACGACAATACTCTCACTTTATTTGCGCCCAACCGTTTTGTCCTTGATTGGGTTCGCGATAAATACCTCAACAGCATCACCCGTCTTTTGCAGGAATATTGTGGCAACGATATTCCTCATTTACGTTTTGAGGTGGGCAGTCGCCCTGTGCAAGCGCAGGCACCTGCACCCAAACGCACCCCGGCCGATGTGGCGGCGGAATCGTCAGCCCCGGCACAATTGCAGGCGCGTAAGCCTGTGCATAAAACCTGGGATGATGACCCGCAAGCGATGGCAGACATCAACCACCGCTCTAATGTGAACCCCAAGCATAAGTTCAACAACTTTGTTGAAGGTAAATCGAACCAATTGGGCTTGGCGGCGGCACGTCAGGTGTCGGACAACCCAGGCGCGGCGTACAACCCGCTCTTTCTGTACGGCGGTACCGGTTTGGGTAAAACCCACTTGCTGCACGCCGTGGGCAATGCGATTGTCGACAACAAACCCAACGCGAAAGTGGTTTACATGCACTCAGAGCGTTTTGTGCAAGATATGGTGAAAGCGCTGCAAAACAACGCGATTGAAGAGTTCAAACGTTACTACCGCAGTGTGGATGCCCTCTTGATCGATGACATTCAGTTTTTTGCCAACAAAGAGCGTTCACAAGAAGAGTTCTTCCATACCTTCAACGCCTTGCTTGAGGGCAATCAGCAGATCATCTTGACCTCGGATCGCTACCCGAAAGAGATCAACGGCGTAGAAGATCGCCTGAAATCCCGCTTCGGTTGGGGATTGACGGTCGCCATTGAACCACCTGAGCTTGAAACGCGCGTCGCCATCTTGATGAAAAAAGCGGAAGATCACCAAATCCATCTGGCCGATGAAGTGGCGTTCTTTATTGCTAAGCGCCTGCGCTCCAACGTTCGTGAGCTTGAAGGGGCGCTCAATCGGGTGATTGCGAACGCCAACTTTACGGGTCGTCCTATTACGATCGATTTTGTGCGTGAAGCTCTGCGTGATCTGCTTGCCTTACAAGAAAAGCTGGTCACCATCGACAATATTCAAAAAACGGTCGCGGAATACTACAAAATCAAAGTGGCGGATCTGCTCTCGAAGCGCCGCTCTCGTTCGGTTGCGCGACCTCGTCAATTGGCGATGGCGCTGGCTAAAGAGCTGACCAACCACAGCTTGCCAGAGATTGGCGATGCCTTTGGTGGCCGCGATCATACGACCGTACTTCATGCGTGTCGTAAGATTGAACAACTGCGTGAAGAGAGTCACGATATTAAAGAGGATTACTCCAACTTAATCCGTACTCTTTCTTCGTAAATCGCGCTATTCTAACGGTTTATATTCATGGCCAAGGTAGGGCTCAATCCCTTATCGTGGCCATGTTTGTTCTCTTCGCCAACAACAAGATTTCTTTAAGAGCGTGCTATGAAATTTTCCATTCAACGTAGTCATCTGCTGAAACCACTGCAGCAAGTCTCAGGGGCGTTAGGTGGCCGTGCCACTCTACCTATCCTTGGTAACTTATTGATCAAAGTAGTGGACAACCAACTGACGTTGACGGCGACGGATTTAGAAGTCGAGCTGGTCAGCCGTGTGCAGCTTGAAGGTGAATTTGAAGCGGGCAGCGTGACTGTCCCGTCGCGTAAGTTTCTTGATATTTGCCGTGGACTGCCTGATGACGCGGTGATCACATTTGTTTTAGAGGGCGATCGCGTGCAACTGCGCTCTGGTCGTAGTCGTTTCTCTCTCTCTACACTGCCAGCCAGCGATTTTCCAAACATTGAAGATTGGCAGAGTGAAGTCGAACTCTCCCTGACGCAAAGTGAACTGCGTGGACTAGTAGAAAAAACGCAGTTTTCGATGGCGAACCAAGACGTGCGTTACTACCTCAATGGCATGTTGTTTGAGATTGAAGACACCACGCTGCGCAGCGTGGCCACCGATGGTCACCGTATGGCGGTCGCGCAAACTCCGCTGGTCGGTGAGTTTGCCAAAAAGCAGATCATCGTGCCGCGTAAAGGGGTGCTGGAATTAGTCAAGTTGCTGGATGCGCCAGAGCAACCTGTGGTGTTGCAAATTGGTAGCTCAAACCTGCGCGCTGAGGTCAACAATTACGTCTTTACCTCTAAGCTGGTGGACGGTCGTTTCCCTGACTACCGCCGCGTGATGCCACAAAGCACCACCAAAACATTGGAAGCGGGCTGCGATGAGCTGCGCCAAGCGTTCTCGCGTGCGGCGATCCTCTCGAATGAGAAGTTTCGTGGCGTGCGCGTTAACCTCGATGGCAGCGAAATGCGCATTACCGCCAACAACCCAGAGCAAGAAGAAGCGGAAGAGATGCTCGATGTTCACTTTGACGGCGAGCCGATTGAGATTGGCTTTAACGTCAGCTATGTGCTGGATGTGCTTAATACGCTGCGCTGCGAGACCGTGAGAGTCTCAATGTCTGATGCCAACGCCAGTGCGTTAATTGAGAACAGCGTCGATGACAGTGCCATGTACGTGGTGATGCCGATCCGACTCTAGCATGCCGCTCTCTCGTCTTGTTATTAAGCAATTTCGCAATATCAAAGCCTGTGATATCTCGTTATCATCAGGCTTTAACTTTCTTATTGGCCCGAACGGCAGCGGGAAAACCAGTGTTCTGGAAGCCATTTATTTACTGGGCCACGGTCGGTCGTTCAAAAGCAGTTTGACCGGGCGAGTGATTCAAAATGACCATGATGAGCTGTTTGTTCACGGTCGTTTTTTGAACTCGGATCAATTTGAGCTACCCATTGGCATTAATAAGCAGCGTGATGGCTCAACAGAGGTTAAAATAGGCGGTCAATCTGGGCAAAAGTTAGCCCAGTTGGCGCAAGTGTTACCACTGCAACTGATTCATCCTGAAGGGTTTGATCTGTTGACCGATGGGCCGAAACATCGCCGTGCATTTATTGATTGGGGCGTATTTCATACCGAATCGGCCTTTTATGATGCATGGGGGCGTTTTAAGCGCCTAAACAAACAGCGCAACGCACTGCTGAAAACGGCGCGTAGCTATCGAGAGCTCAGTTATTGGGATCAAGAGATGGCGACACTGGCGGAAAACATCAGTCGTTGGCGTGGTGAGTACGTTGAGCAATTGACGCACAAAGCCGAAGAGATATGCCGGGCATTTTTGCCTGAGTTTGATATCTCGCTCAAGTATTATCGTGGTTGGGACAAAGAGACGCCATACCAAGCGATTCTCGAGAGCCACTTTGAGCGCGACCAGGCGCTGGGTTACACCTTCAGTGGCCCAAACAAGGCGGATTTACGCATTAAGGTAAATGGTACGCCAGTGGAAGATGTCCTGTCTCGGGGTCAGTTAAAGTTGATGGTGTGCGCGCTACGCGTAGCACAAGGCCAACACCTGACTGAGATGACGGGCAAGCAATGCATCTACTTGATAGATGACTTTGCCTCTGAATTAGACAGTCAACGTCGCAAGCGTCTTGCCGATTGCTTGAAACAGACGGGGGCTCAAGTTTTTGTCAGCTCTATTACTGAAAGCCAAATCAGCGACATGCGTGATGAAAATGGCAGGATGTTCCATGTGGAACATGGCACAATAGAGCAAAATATATAGCGGAAGATAACTCATGGCTGAAAATTACGATTCATCGAGTATTAAAGTACTAAAGGGTCTGGATGCGGTTCGTAAGCGTCCGGGTATGTACATCGGCGACACGGATGATGGCACCGGTCTGCACCACATGGTCTTTGAGGTGGTAGATAACTCAATTGATGAAGCGTTGGCGGGTCACTGTAAAGACATCGTGGTGACCATTCATGAGGATAACTCTGTCTCTGTCAACGATGATGGCCGTGGTATCCCAACAGAGCTTCACCCGGAAGAGAAAGTCTCGGCGGCAGAAGTGATCATGACCGTGCTTCACGCAGGCGGTAAATTTGATGACAACTCGTACAAAGTATCGGGTGGTCTGCACGGTGTGGGCGTGTCGGTGGTGAACGCGTTGTCTAAGAAAGTGACGCTGACAATCCATCGCGGTGGAAAAATTCACACTCAAACTTATCACCATGGTGAACCTCAAGCGCCACTGGCTGTGATTGGTGAGACAGAAAAAACGGGCACAGAAATTCGTTTTTGGCCGAGTGAAGAGACGTTCTCTAACACTGAGTTCCATTACGACATTCTTGCAAAGCGTTTGCGTGAGCTCTCTTTCCTAAACTCTGGTGTTTCGATCAAGTTACGTGATGAGCGTGAAGAAGACAAACAAGATCACTTCATGTACGAAGGGGGTATTCAAGCCTTTGTCGATCACTTGAACACCAACAAAACTCCAATTATTGAGAAAGTATTCCATTTCAACTCAGAACGTGAAGATGGCATCGCAGTCGAAGTGGCGATGCAGTGGAATGATGGTTACCAAGAGAATATCTTCTGTTTCACCAACAATATTCCACAACGTGATGGTGGTACTCACCTTGCCGGTTTCCGTGCGGCATTGACGCGTACCTTGAACTCGTTCATGGACAAAGAAGGCTTCTCGAAGAAAGCGAAAACCGCAACGTCTGGTGATGATGCGCGTGAAGGTCTCACCGCGGTTATCTCGGTGAAAGTACCTGATCCCAAGTTCTCAAGCCAAACCAAAGACAAGCTGGTTTCTTCTGAAGTGAAATCTGCGGTTGAGTCTGCCATGGGCGAGAAACTGTCAGAGTTCCTTGTTGAGCATCCAACAGAAGCAAAAATCGTTTGTACCAAGATCATTGATGCAGCACGTGCTCGTGATGCGGCGCGTAAAGCACGTGAGATGACTCGCCGTAAAGGCGCCCTAGACCTTGCTGGTCTGCCAGGTAAATTGGCGGACTGTCAGGAAAAAGATCCAGCACTGTCTGAACTCTACATAGTGGAGGGTGACTCGGCAGGCGGATCCGCAAAACAAGGCCGTAACCGTAAGAACCAAGCGATTCTTCCTCTGAAAGGTAAAATCCTGAACGTAGAGAAAGCGCGTTTCGACAAGATGCTCTCTTCTCAAGAGGTGGCGACGCTGATTACGGCGCTTGGCTGTGGTATTGGTCGTGACGAATACAACCCAGACAAACTGCGTTACCACAACATCATCATCATGACCGATGCGGACGTCGATGGTTCGCACATCCGTACGCTACTGTTGACCTTCTTCTACCGTCAAATGCCTGAGCTGATTGAGCGTGGTTACGTCTACATTGCTCAGCCACCGCTGTACAAAGTGAAGAAGGGTAAGCAAGAGCAGTACATCAAAGATGAAGAAGCGATGAACCAGTACCAAGTCTCTTTGGCCTTGGACAACGCAGCGCTGCACGTCAACGCGGACGCGCCAGCGTTGGCGGGTGAATCTCTAGAGAAGCTGGTTCAGCAATACAATGCTGGCATCAAGCTGGTGGATCGTATGAGCCGCCGTTACCCGCACGCCTTGATTCATGAGTTGATTTACGTGCCACGTTTGACCGCAGAGCAGTGTCATGACGCTGCTGTGGTAGAGGCTTGGACCAAGACTTTGGTTGAGCAGTTGAACGCTAAAGAAGTGGGCGCAAGTCAGTACCAATATGAAGTAGAGCAGCATGCTGAGCTCGGCTTGAACTTGCCGAAAATCATCGTGCGCACACATGGTGTAAGACACGAATACGCACTGAGCATCGATTTGATCAACTCGAAAGAGTTTGCCAAGTTGGGCGAGCTTTCTGAAGCGCTGAATGGCCTTATTGAAGAGGGCGCGTACATCAAACGTGGTGAACGCACTCAGCCTGTGAGCAGCTTTGTCGAAGCGCTAGAGTGGCTGATCAAAGAGTCTCGCCGCGGATTGAGCACACAGCGATACAAAGGTCTGGGTGAGATGAACCCGGATCAGCTTTGGGAAACCACCATGGACCCAGAAACGCGTCGCATGATGCAAGTGACCATCGAAGATGCCGTTGGAGCCGATCAGCTCTTCACGACATTGATGGGTGATCAGGTTGAGCCTCGTCGTCACTTTATCGAAGAGAATGCGCTCAAAGTGGCGAACTTGGATGTGTAAAGTTCCTAGTTTCTAGAAGCGAGTTTCTAGAATTATAAAAAGCGCAGGTCGAACGATCTGCGCTTTTTTATTGGTTTCTATTTTCCATTTCAATCCAATACCTTGTCCCACTCTAGGAACTAGGAACTAGAAACTTTTTTACTCTCTCCTCTTGAAACCATTTTGGCCGATCCCTATATCTATTGTTGAAGAGGGAAGCTGTCTTGCTCCGATGAGAAGAAACAGACCTTCTGGACTCGCTGAAGAGGTATCGCTCCTATGAGGATGGCCTTAACAGCACACGTTAACACTGAGTTTGTTGCTATGTCCTACGTGCTGGCCCTATAGAGGCAGCCAGAGGAATAGTGAACGAATCCCTTAGTCGCTAGGGGTCGAGTTAATCATCGTCCCTACACAGTCACGACTAAGACTATTGCTTAATCAAGAGGATAGTATGATGAGAACTGTAGATTTCACTCCTTTATACCGCAACGCGATTGGTTTTGACCGTCTTCTTAATATGATGGAAGCCAACAGCACGAAAAACAGCTCCGGCGGTTACCCTCCGTATAACATCGAACAGAAAGATGAAAACCACTACCGTATCACCATGGCAGTGGCAGGCTTTGCTGAAGAGCAGCTTGAACTGACGCAAAAAGAGAACACCTTAATTGTTAAAGGTGAGCGGAAAGAGGAAGAGGGTAAGAACTATATTTACCAAGGCATTGCTGAGCGTGACTTTGAGCGCAAGTTCCAGTTGGCCGACTATGTGAAAGTCACCGGCGCGAGTATGGAAAATGGCTTGCTGCACGTTGATCTCGAGCGTGAAATCCCTGAAGCGATGCAACCGCGTAAAATTGCCATCAACTCAAGCCAGTTGCTGGAAAACAAATAAGCGAGCCTGTGCGCCGCTATGCTGCGGATATAAAATGCGGGTATAAATAGTGAAAGAGCGCCAATCGGCGCTCTTTTTTATGCTTGGTAATGTTAGGGCAATTAGCCCTGCTGGTAGGCTTTTTGCACTTCTTCCGCGATGATTTGGATGCCTTTGTGCATCATCTCGTCGTCTTGTACATAGTTCATTCGCAGGCACTGGTGCGCATGATCCCACTCATCTTCTTGGCCGATAAAGAAGTACTCACCAGGAACAATCAACACCCCGCGTGCTTTCAAACGTTGGTAGAGTTCCATGGTGGTGATAGGCAGTGCATCAAACCAGAGCCAGAGGAAAATCGCCCCTTCTGGCTTGTGAATACGAAAGCGCGGATCGGTAATCGCCTCTTGCAGCAGTTCGACCGCACGCTGAGATTTCTGCTGATAAAACGGCTTGATGACCTCTTCACTCAAGCGCAGAAGATCGCCTTTTTCAATCATATGGTGAGCCAGCGCCGGCCCTACACTGCCTGGCGCTAGGCTGATAATGCCATTCATGTTGGTGAGCGCTTGTGTGATGGCTTCATTGGCAATCACAATCCCACAGCGCACGCCAGGTAAGCCTAACTTGGACAAACTCATGCAGAGAATGGTGTTCTCATTCCAAAAGGGCGTCACCTCCTCAAAAATGATATTGGGGAAGGGCACGCCGTAAGCGTTGTCTATGATGAGCGGAATGTGGTTGTCGCGCGCGAGTTTATCGAGCTTGATGATCTCCTCATCGGTCAGCACATTGCCCGTCGGGTTGGTCGGGCGAGACGCGCAGATCGCGGCAATCGAGTCATCGATCTTTAGTTGCTCAAAATCGACGTGGTATTTGAACATGCGATTGTCGAGTTGCTCAATTTCCGGGTGGTAAGAGACAAAAATATCCTCATCAATGCCCGCATCTCCATAGCCAATGTACTCAGGCGCTAACGGCAGCAGAATCTTTTTGTGTGAGCCATCGGGCTGCGTGCCTGCTAGCAAATTAAACAGGTAAAAAAAGCCGCTTTGACTGCCATTGGTTAAGCTGATGTTCTTCTCACTGACCTCCCAGCCATAGGTCTCTTTGAGCAGGGCAGCGAGTGCTTTGACGAAGGCATCTTTGCCTTGTGGGCCATCATAATTGGCGAGCGCTTGAATCCACTCGCCGCTGGTCAGCATCTCTTGGCTGGCTTGGTGAAAGTAATCAATCATGGCGGGAATGGCCGCAGGGTTACCGCCACCGAGCATGATGGCGCCGGGTGTGCGTAGACCATCATTGAGGTCGTCCATTAATTGGGTAATGCCGGAATATTGATTGAATTTTTCACCAAACTTTGAGAACTGCATGACTCACTAACCTTGATCTGATTATTGCTTTACTGAATGGGTGTGCTGATCAGTGCGTGGCTGACCAATAGAGTAATCCTTGAACATACAGCAATGGCAATGTGAGGCAAAGCACTATTTTAGTGCGCAGAACTTGTCTGTTTTGTTGGCATAAAAAAGCCCAACTCATTGAGTTGGGCTTGGTGTCATCTATCCGTACGCGCGATTATTTCTGCAGAAGAGAAATGTCGGCAATCTGCAAGAACAAGTTACGTAGGTTGTTCAGTAGCGTTAGACGGTTCTTCTTCAGCGCTTCGTCATCGGCCATAACCATGACGTTATCGAAGAAGGCAT
Source organism: Vibrio sp. R10-SG3-ISO3 (assembly GCF_059834225.1). Lineage (NCBI taxonomy): Bacteria > Pseudomonadati > Pseudomonadota > Gammaproteobacteria > Vibrionales > Vibrionaceae > Vibrio > Vibrio sp. R10-SG3-ISO3. Next base: position 31,256 of record NZ_JCBDHE010000004.1, read on the forward strand.
CCACAGGCTCACGTAGACCCGCTAGCTTGCTGAGTGCTTCCTGGTAGTTGCCTGTAGCGAACGCAGGCTCGAGCGCTTCTGTCATCACTTCAACGCTTTCTGCCAGTGCTTTCTCTGCGTCTTCTTGTAGAAGAGCGAGATCGATCTCTGCGGCCAGCTCACCATCGAACTTCGCTAAGATGTTACCGACACGTTTGTTCGCTGCGGCGAGTGCTTCCGCGGCTTCTAACTCACGGAAGTGAGAGACCGCTTTGACGCGTTGGTCGAAGTCTGCCGGTTTGGTTGGACGATTCGCCAATACCGCTTGGATGATGTCCACGCTGAAGCCTTGGTCTTTGTACCATGCATTGAAACGACCCAGCATGAAGTCGATAACGTCGTCTGCAACGTTCGCGTTGGTTAGTTTGTCGCCAAATAGAGACTGCGCTTTCGCGATAAGGTCTGTTAGGTCTAGGTTGTAGCCGTTTTCGACGATAATACGCAGCACGCCTAGAGATGCGCGGCGCAGTGCGAATGGGTCGCTGCCTTTAGGTGCTTGGCCAATACCGAAGATACCCACAATGGTATCGAGCTTGTCAGCCATAGCGACAGCAGATGAGATACCTGTGCTTGGTAGGGCGTCACCGGCGAAACGCGGCATGTACTGCTCGTAAAGCGCTAGAGCCACTTGCTCGTCTTCACCATCGTGGGTAGCGTAGTGCATACCCATCACGCCTTGAGTATCGGTAAATTCGAATACCATAGAGGTCATTAGGTCACACTTCGCGAGTAGACCCGCACGCTTCGATTTTTCAACGTCAGCATCGATCTGCTCAGCGATGTAGCCAGCAAGTTCAGTGATGCGATCAGTTTTGTCTTTGATAGTACCAAGCTGCTTTTGGAAGATCGCTTGCTCTAGCTCAGGGAGACGGTCGATAAGCGGGCGCTTACGGTCAGTGTTAAAGAAGAACTCGGCATCCGCCAGACGTGGACGCACCACCTTCTCGTTACCTTCGATGACGTAGCGAGGCTCTTTCGATTCGATGTTCGATACGAAGATGAAGTTAGGCAGTAGCTTCTTGTTCTCGTCATAGACAGGGAAGTATTTCTGGTCACCTTTCATGGTGTAAACCAGCGCTTCAGAAGGCACTTTTAGGAACTCTTCTTCAAACTTCGCGGTTAGAACCACTGGCCATTCAACCAGAGACGTGACTTCTTCAACGAGATCATCTTCTAGGTCAGCAACACCGCCAACCGCTGCTGCTGCTTTTTGCGAGTCAGCAAGGATGATCGCTTTACGCGCCTCAAAGTCGGCCATGACTTTACCGCGCTCTTCTAGGATAGCAGGGTATTGCTCGGCAGAATCGATAGTGAACTCTTGCTCACCCATGAAGCGGTGACCACGGATAGTGCGGCTGGATGCGACACCTAGGATCTCACCTTCAATCAGCTCAGAGCCCATTAGCATGGTCAGCGTTTTAACTGGGCGGATAAACTGAGTCGTCTTGTCACCCCAACGCATTGGCTTGGCGATAGGTAGGTTAGCCAGTGCTTTAGCAGCTAGGTCGACGACGATGTCAGACGTTGCTTGGCCTTTCACTTCTTGTTTGAACAGTAGCCATTCGCCTTTGTCTGTCACTAGACGGTCAGCTTGTTCAACCGTGATGCCGTTACCACGTGCCCAGCCTTGTGCTGCTTTGGTCGCGTTACCGTCAGCATCGAATGCGACAGAAACCGCAGGACCGCGCTTCTCAACCACTTTGTCCGCTTGGCCTTCCGCTAGCGCTGAAACCTTAAGGGCTAGACGACGAGGCGCGGCGTACCATTTCACACCTTGGTGTGATAAGTCTGCGCCTTTTAGTTCAGCTTCGAAGTTGGCTGCGAACGCTTCCGCTAGGGTGCGAAGTTGTGTTGGTGGTAGCTCTTCAGTACCCAGTTCAATTAGAAATTCTTTCGCCATGATTACTTCTCCTCGCTCTTTGCATCTTGGGTACGGCACATTGGGAAGCCTAGTGCTTCACGTGATGCGTAGTAGGCTTCTGCAACAGACTTGGTCAGGTTGCGGATACGAAGGATGTAACGTTGGCGCTCGGTGACCGAGATGGCTTTGCGTGCGTCTAACAGGTTGAAAGCGTGCGCCGCTTTCAAGATGCGCTCGTAAGCGGGTAGAGGTAGAGGTTTCTCTAGCTCAAGGAGTTCTTTCGACTCTTTTTCACACTGGTCGAAGAAGCTAAATAAGAAATCGACGTCAGCGTGCTCAAAGTTGTACGTTGACTGCTCCACTTCGTTTTGGTGGAAGATATCACCGTACGTCACGTTCGAGCCGTCTGGTGCGACGTTCCATACTAGGTCGTAAACGGAGTCAACTTCTTGGATGTACATAGCAAGACGCTCGATACCGTAAGTGATCTCACCAGTCACCGGTTTACACTCTAAGCCACCCACTTGTTGGAAGTAGGTAAACTGCGTCACTTCCATACCGTTTAGCCAAACTTCCCAGCCTAGACCCCAAGCGCCTAGCGTTGGGTTCTCCCAGTTATCTTCAACGAAACGGATGTCGTGGACTAGCGGGTCGATACCCAACACTTCCAGTGAGCCTAGGTACAACTCTTGAATGTTGTCTGGCGATGGCTTAAGTGCCACTTGGAACTGGTAGTAGTGCTGAAGACGGTTAGGGTTTTCACCGTAACGGCCATCGGTAGGACGACGAGAAGGCTGAACGTAAGCGGTTGACATTGGCTCTGGGCCAAGGGCGCGCAAACATGTCATTGGGTGAGAGGTACCTGCACCTACTTCCATGTCGAGTGGTTGAACAATGGTACAGCCTTGTTGGGCCCAATAATCCTGCAGCGCGAGGATCATACCTTGAAAGGTTTTGATGTCGTATTTTTGCATAGTATTCGCGCGATTCTCTGAGAAAGTTCTGTCTAAATGAAGAAAAAATAACAATCAAGTATACCGAGATATTCGATGTCCGAGTAGAGCAAATCGGGAGAAATTCTCGCTGAAAAATCTCCTTTAATGGAATTTTATCGACTTAATGACCAAATTTTTCTTAAAGTCGCATTTCTATGAGAAATCTCGCCGAACGCCCCTTTGGGTATATGCGCACGTTTGCGACTTGAGATTTTTCAGTGAGATGGATAGAATTGCCGCCATCTTTGGGGAGTAGCTGACCAAATAGAGGGCTTCTGTTTGGTTCGACCGTCAACATAATCGGTGCAAAATCACCGTGGCGCTCGAGATTCATCGCCCGATGAATTAAGCAAGACCTTAGATAAACATCGTGAACCGGGGTGGGGCGCGAGGTTTGTCTATGGTAAAAAATAATAATCCTGCCCCAATGAGCATGTCGTGAGCGTTTTAGCCATTTCTATTACTACTGTTGCCCTTGCTGAGATTGGCGACAAAACCCAATTATTGTCTTTATTGTTGGCCAGTCGGTATCGCAAACCCATCCCGATTATAGCGGCGATCTTTTTTGCCACCATCGCCAATCATGCTCTTGCGGCGTGGCTCGGTGTGGTTGTTGCGGATTACCTCTCGCCAGAGGTACTCAAGTGGGTCGTTGTTGCCAGCTTTTTGGCGATGGCTGGCTGGGTGCTGATCCCCGATAAACTCGATGATGAAGAATCCATTTCCAATCGCGGCCCTTTTGTCGCGAGCTTTGTTGCGTTTTTTATTGCTGAGATTGGCGATAAAACCCAAATTGCGACCTCGATTCTTGGCGCCCAGTTTGCTGACGCGCTGACTTGGGTCATTTTAGGCACCACCATTGGTATGTTGGCGGCGAACGTGCCGGTTGTTGCGATTGGTAAGCTTTCTGCGCACAAGATGCCGCTAGGTTTGATTCGTAAAGTCACCGCACTGCTGTTTGTCGCGCTCGCTTTAGGCGCGGCCTTATGGCCATGATGGCCTCGGCGTCACACAGGCAACATTTGCCCTGAGTCGTGATCCAGGTTTGATTTGCCACTGTGCGTGCGTGTTAACGTAGTGCTGTCGATGATAGCGAGAGGGCAAATGCATGCTGACACGTTACATGGGTATCACACCGAAAAGTCAAAGTTATCTGTTCACTTTTGGTTTGGCGCTTTGCTTATTGGCACTCCCACTGACCGATATGTGGCTGCCTATTGTTGCCGGCTCGTTTATATTAACCGGTCTCACGGTGGAGGCCTGGATTCGAGTCGCGCACATCATCCCAATGCATGAAGAGATGCGGGCGATGCAAAAGCAGTTGCAAAAACTGCAAGCAGAAGTGCGCAGCCTGGAGTACGACGAATAGCGACCCGAAGTCGAGAGAATCAAATCAACAACGGCAGCCAGATGGGCTGTCGTTTTTGTTTGCGAGATCGTTGTTGTTGGGGAGATCTTAGGCGACCCCTTTCTTAATCAAGTATTGATATGGCACAGCGTCGGTCTGCGCAGCCAGCAACTGGTGATCCATAAAACGACAAAAACTCGGGATGTCGCGGGTGGTCGAGGGGTCATCCGCTGTGACCAGTAATACATCGCCATCGTCCATGTTTCGAATTGTCTTCCTGACCATCATAACGGGCTCCGGACAGCGAAGTCCTTCTGCCTCTAAGGTGTGGGTTGCCTGGGTGGTATCGATAGTCATCGGGCGCTCTTTGTCAGGTCAATTAGGCGCTTGATAATACTGGCGGTGAAAAAAACTTCAATAAGCACTTGGCAAATGGATCATTTTGTTTTAACTTAGTTAACAACTTGATAACATTTAAAGCTCAAGGCAGGGATACGCTGACTTGAGTTGACACCAGCAAGGAGCGCTTATGTTGACCGCATTGGATCGATTGACCATTTACTCGGTGCTTTGCTTGATCTCATTTTGCGCGCTTGTGTTACGCGCCCCGGCGGACGCTTCCTTCATGCCTTTGCTCGGTATGGTGGCCTGCGTGACAGGGATATGGTTAGAGATGCACCGATTTTCAAAAGCCTCTGACGAACATAGAGGTTAACGCTTCCCTTCCTAGTGGCGTTGACCTAACCCCATCTCCAAATACATTCCGACACTATCCCCCAGTTTTCTTGGGCTTCCCCGCTGAAAGGCGGGATTTTTTTTTCTTAGCGGTTACACTAACAATACCTTATCTCCAGAGTGGTCATTGTGGAACTAGAAGATGTGTATCGCCGCGACCTCAATTTATTGGTTGCACTGCGAGTCTTGATTGAAGAGTGCAGCGTGAGCAAAGCGGCGCAGCGGCTCAATTTGAGTCAATCGGCCATGAGCCGTGTGTTGGGGCGATTGCGTGATTTACTGGGCGATCCCTTGTTTACCCGTCAAGGTCAGCAGCTTATCCCGACAGAAAAAGCGTTGGAGATAGATCGCGCTCTCGGCGAGCCGTTGGAATCACTGCGGCAATTGCTTTCGCCGCTCGATTTTGACCCGCAGCGCTGCGATCAAACCTTCACCATTGCCACCACCGACTACGCGATGCAAACCATCTTGCCGTTCGCTCTGCCGAGGATTTATCAAGAAGCGCCTAACGTGTCGTTTCACTTTCAGCCGCTTCAGCATGACCGACTTGCCGATCAACTGATTTATGAAGGTGCAGATTTAGCCATTTGCCGACCGACAGGCCCCGTTGAACCGCTGCGCAGTGAGGTGCTCGGCAGAGTGGGCGTGTTGTGTTTGCTGTCTAAGCAGCACCCATTGGCTGAGAAGACGATGCGGCTCGACGACTACCTGCACTACCCCAATGCGATGATTGCCATCAGTGATGGTGTGAACGCCTTGATAGAGCAAGCGCTGGTGGATCTGCCCAAACGAAAAATGGTGCTGCGCGCGTATCATTTAGAAGCCGCGCTAGCGATAGTGGATACCATGCCGCTGATCATTACTGTCCCGGCGGATTTGGCGTATCTGGTCGCGGAGCGTTATGACTTGGTGATCAAACCTTTGCCGTTTCACTTCACGTCGTTTGACTACTCGATGATTTGGCATGCGCGTTGTGAGCATTCGCCGGCGCAAGAGTGGCTAAGAGCGATTGTCAAAGAAGAGTGCGGACGACTCATCGCCAAGCGCATAGAAGATATGGGGTTAGATTAATGCCATGCACCCTCTCGAGTGCATGGCAGAGGTCTCGTCAAACGTGCGTAATTACAGCTTGATGACCACTCGACCCGTGACTTGGCCGTTGGTGATCTGCTCGGCAAATTGCGGCGCTTGCTCAAGGGTAATTTCGTTACACGCTTGCGCAAAGTAACTTTCAGGTAGCAGCTTGGTGAGGCCTTCCCACGCCTGAATGCGCTTTTCGGTTGGGCAAGAGACTGAGTCAACGCCTTGCAGACGCACATTACGTAAGATAAACGGCATCACGGTCGTCGGCAGATCAAAACCACCCGCAAGGCCACAGGCGGCCACGGTGGCGTTGTAATCCATCTGCGCGAGCACTTTTGCCAGTACCTTGCTACCCACAGTATCAACCGCGCCGGCCCAAATTTGTTTTTCAAGTGGGCGCGCAGGCTCTTCAAATTCTGCGCGATCGATGATGCGTTTCGCACCGAGCTTTTCAAGAAGTGGGCCATTTTTTTCAACACGCCCTGTGACCGCAGCGACGCTGTAGCCGAGCTCAGCCAGCAGCGTCACCGCCACTGAGCCCACACCGCCGCTGGCACCAGTGACAAGAATCTCACCTTGTTCCGGTTTGATGCCCGCATCAAGCAGCGCTTGGACACACAGCATCGCGGTAAAGCCTGCGGTGCCGACCATCATCGCCTTCTTGCTATCTAGCCCTTGTGGCAGTGGAACCAACCAATCGGCTTTTAGGCGCGCACGTTGCGCCATGCCGCCCCAATGGTTTTCACCCACGCCCCAGCCGGTTAACACCACCTGGTCGCCCGCTTGGTAACGAGCGTCGTCAGAGCGCACCACGGTGCCCGCTAAATCAATGCCGGGAACCATAGGGAACTGACGGATGATTTTACCTTTACCCGTGATCGCCAAACCGTCTTTGTAGTTCAATGATGAGTAATCGACCTCCACCAACACCTCGCCTTCGGGCAGTTGGTTTTCGTCAATTTGCTCAATCGATGCGATGGTGCGTTTTTCTTCTTGGTTTAGGATCAGTGCGTTAAACATAAAACTCTCCACAGTGGTGCAGCAATAGTAAGAACTGTGTTGAGTGTAGACGCAAAACCACTATGACTAAAATGAAACTTTAGCATTATGTTCATGCGCATCACGCATTACTCTATGGATAAGGAGAGTAGCAAGCGGGTGAGAGGACTGAGGGGAGGGCTGAGGGGAGGGCTGAGGGGCGATGCGGATGAAAGGAAAAAACCAGTAAGAACAAAGCCAGTCCGAAGACTGGCTCACTATTCATTCCCATCGATTTTGATGATCGAGAGATCAGGACAAGAAGAACTGATAGGACGGGTTGTCCGTTTCGTCTTTGTACTGATAGCCGAGCTCGCGTAGGTGCGCACCAAAGCGGGAGAGATCGTCTTCGCTTAACTCAAAGCCACACAGCACGCGACCGTAATCGGCGCCATGATTGCGATAGTTAAACAAGCTGATGTTCCAGTGCGTGCCGAGCGTCGACAAAAACTTCAGTAGCGCCCCAGGGTACTCCGGAAACTCAAAACTGTAGAGGCGCTCCTTGAGCGGTTTCGACGGCTTGCCGCCAATCATGTAGCGCACATGCAGTTTGGCCATCTCGTCGTCGGAGAGATCCACCACCGGATAGCCCCCTTCGCGCAGATCGGCAATGATGTGGTCGAGCTCCTCTTGGCCGCCCTGCAGACGCACACCAACAAAAATATTGGCCAAGGTGTCGTCGCTGTAGCGGTAGTTAAACTCGGTCACGGCACGACCGCCGATCAGGTTGCAAAACTCAAAAAACGCGCCTTGTCTCTCCGGTATGGTTACCGCGAGCAAGCCTTCACGTTTTTCACCCAGCTCACAGCGCTCGGAGACGTAACGCAAACCGTGGAAATTGGTGTTGGCGCCAGAGAGCACAGTGCCGAGGTTTTGGTCGCGCAGCTGATGTTTTTCCGCGTACTTTTTCAGACCGGCCAGCGCCAGCGCCCCAGAAGGCTCTGCAATGGCGCGCGTGTCTTCAAAAATGTCTTTGACTGCGGCGCAGATCTCATCACTGGATACGCTGATGTGACCATCAATGTACTTTTGGCACAGACGGAAGGTCTCATCGCCAATGCGCTTGACCGCGACGCCATCAGCAAACATGCTGACTTGGTCAAGCACCACAGGCTCGCCGGCGTCTAACGCGGCTTTTAAGCAGGCCGAATCTTCCGGCTCCACCGCGATCACTTTGACTTCCGGCATCAACTGCTTCACCAATACCGCCACGCCAGCCGCTAAACCGCCACCGCCGACAGGAACGAAGATGTAGTTGAGGTGGCCATTTTGCTGCAACATCTCCATCCCGATCGTCCCTTGCCCAGCGATCACCAATGGGTGGTCAAAAGGCGGCACAAAGGTATAGCCATGTTCGGCGGCCAGTAACTCCGCTTGGGCTTTCGCTTCATCGAAATTACTCCCGTGCAGCACCACTTCGCCGCCAAAACCGCGCACGGCCTCGACTTTGATGTCCGGCGTGGTTTTGGGCATCACTATGATGGTTTTAATGCCCAGTTTGGTGCCTGAGAGCGCCATCCCTTGGGCATGGTTGCCCGCCGAGGCGGCAATCACACCGGCGGATTTTTGCGCCTGTGTCAGGCTAGAGACCATAGTATAAGCACCGCGAAGCTTGAACGAGTGGACCGGCTGGCGATCCTCTCGTTTGAGCTGCACATGGTTATGGATGCGCGCGGATAGGCGCGGCATCGCTTGCAGCGGCGTTACTGTGGCCACTTCATACACTGGGGCTCGCAGGATCTGGCGCAGATAATCGGCGCCAGAGGGCTGAGGCTTTTTGGTCGTTTTTTTCTCGCTAGTGGCCGTGTCAGTCATGGTTTAGCCCTCGAGTTTGGACTTATCACGCACCGCGCCTTTGTCTGCGCTGGTGGCCATGCTGGCGTAGGCTTTCAGAGCAAAAGAGACCTCACGCTCGCGAGAAACCGGTTTCCAGCCCAGTTTGTCCTGCTCTGCGCGGCGAGTCGCCAGCTCTTCCTCAGACACCTCAAGCGAGATGGTGCGGTTTGGAATGTCGATCGCAATCAAATCACCCGGTTTCACCAGGCCAATCGCGCCGCCATTGGCCGCCTCTGGAGAGGCGTGACCGATAGAGAGACCCGAAGTACCGCCTGAGAAGCGGCCATCGGTAAGCAGAGCACACTCTTTACCAAGCCCCATAGATTTCAAGTAGGTGGTAGGGTAGAGCATCTCTTGCATGCCCGGGCCGCCTTTCGGGCCTTCATAGCGGATGACGACCACATCGCCCGCTTTGACTTTGCCACCGAGAATGCCTTCTACGGCATCTTCTTGGCTTTCAAATACCACCGCAGGGCCAGTGAACTTGAGGATACTCTCGTCCACTCCAGCGGTTTTAACGATACAGCCATCAAGTGCGATGTTGCCTTTTAGCACCGCAAGGCCACCTTCTTGGCTAAAGGCGTTGTCTTTGGCGCGAATACAGCCAGAGACGCGATCGTCATCGAGTCGATCCCAGCGGCAGTCTTGAGAGAAGGCTTTGGTGGTGCGAATACCGGCCGGTCCTGCGCGGAAAAAGGTCAACACGTCAGGGTCTTCGGTCTGCATGATGTCGTATTGCGCCAACTGCTCTTTCATCGATAGGCCCAGTACGGTGCGGGCATCATTGTGCAGCAAGCCGGCGCGGTCAAGTTCACCCAAAATCGCCATGACGCCGCCCGCACGGTGGACATCTTCCATGTGGTATTTTTGCGTCGACGGCGCCACTTTACATAGGTGAGGCACTTGGCGTGACAGACGGTCGATGTCTTCCATATCGAAGTCCACTTCACCCTCTTGCGCCGCCGCAAGCAGGTGCAAAATGGTGTTGGTGGAGCCGCCCATGGCGATGTCGAGCGCCATAGCATTTTCAAACGCGTCAAAGGTGGCAATGTTGCGCGGTAAGGCAGATTCGTCCTCTTGCTCATAGTAGCGGCGAGTCAACTCGACAATGCGCTTACCGGCATTGATGAACAGCGCCTCGCGATCGGCGTGCGTGGCCAGCATCGAACCGTTACCCGGCTGAGAAAGACCGAGGGCTTCGGTGAGACAGTTCATCGAGTTGGCGGTAAACATGCCTGAGCACGAACCACACGTTGGACAGGCACTGCGCTCAATCTGCTCACTTTGCTCGTCGGAGACTTTAGGGTCAGCACCTTGGATCATCGCGTCAACCAAGTCGAGCTTGATCAGTTGATCAGACAGCTTGGTTTTGCCCGCTTCCATTGGTCCGCCCGAGACGAAAATCACCGGAATATTGAGGCGCATTGAGGCCATCAGCATTCCCGGTGTGATTTTGTCACAGTTGGAGATACACACCATGGCATCCGCGCAGTGGGCGTTGACCATGTACTCCACCGAGTCGGCGATCAGCTCACGAGAAGGCAGAGAGTAGAGCATGCCGCCGTGACCCATCGCAATGCCATCATCGACCGCGATGGTGTTGAATTCTTTGGCAATACCGCCTGCTTTCTCAATTTCGCGAGCTACCAGTTGGCCCATGTCTTTGAGGTGAACGTGACCGGGAACAAACTGAGTGAACGAGTTCACTACGGCGATGATCGGTTTACCGAAATCTTCATCTTTTACCCCAGTTGCGCGCCAAAGTGCACGAGCACCGGCCATGTTACGTCCATGAGTGGTGGTGGCGGATCTGTATTTAGGCATTTTGCATACTTCCTTATTTTGCTGCGTCTGCGGGGTAAACGTAATCTAACCAGCCCCACTTATCTTCAGTGGTGCCGTTGAATAGGCCAAAGTAGGCCGTTTGAAGGGCTTGAGTGATAGGGCCTCGGCGGCCACAGCCCACTTCGATTTTATCAATGGTTGCGACGGGAACGACTTCCGCCGCGGTGCCGGTCATAAAGACTTCATCGGCAAGGTAGAGCGCTTCACGCGCAATGTTGGCTTCGCGGACTTCATAACCCATGTCACGCGCGAGCGTCATGATCGAATCACGGGTAATGCCAGGCAAAATCGCACTGGTGGCTGGTGGAGTGGTGATCACGCCATTTTTGATGACGAAAATGTTCTCACCGGCCCCTTCAGACAGGTAGCCATCAACGCTCAACGCGATCCCTTCATCGTAGCCGTGACGACGGGCTTCACCGCCAACTAGCAAGGAAGAGAGGTAGTTACCGCCCGCTTTTGCTGCGGTTGGGATGGTGTTCGGTGCGGCGCGATTCCAACTGGAGATCATGGCATCAACGCCTTTCTCTAGCGCTTCTTCACCTAGGTAAGAGCCCCAAGGGAAAGCGGCAATGATGAGATCCATTTCGGTATCCGCGGGCGGGCAAACGCCCAAGCCGACGTTGCCGACAAAACCGAGCGGACGGATATAAGCGTTATCAAGCTTATTTTGGCGCAGGGTTTCGCGGGTCGCTTCCATTATTTCATCAATGCTGTAAGGAATTGGGAAACGGTAAATTTTGGCGGAGTCTTTGAGACGCTGCGCGTGTTCGCGGTGACGGAAAACAATCGGCCCTTTAGGCGTGTTGTAGCAGCGCACGCCTTCAAACACGGAGGTGCCATAGTGCATCGCATGGGTCAGCACGTGCACATTGGCTTCGGCCCAAGGGACCATCTCGCCGTTGAACCAGATGTAGTCTGCGGTTTTTGTTGCCATGATTGCCTTCCTTATGCGCAAATTTGTTGTTGTAGGTTATTGTTTGGCAATGCGTCATTCGCAATTTGCGTCACTTCGACACTGCGCACGTCCCACAGTTTTTCAATCTGATTGGTGAGAAATGAAATGGGGCGATCGCTGTCGACGATGATCTCTACGCTGGCGATTTTGCTGGAGTGGTTTTGCGTACCGGCCACCTGTTTGACCACAAAGCCACGATGACGAACCACGCGAAGGACACGCTCAAGCAGTACCGGTTTATCATCGGCTTTAATATCAATTAAGTATCTTTCCATGTTAAGTGTTCTCCAGCATATCGTTGTTGGACGCGCCCGGTGGAACCAGCGGCCACACGTTTTCTTCTTCATCGATAAGGACATGCAGTAAGTACGACGTCTCGCTTTCAAGCATCTCTTTTAGCGCAGGGCCGACTTCTTCTTTGCGGCTGATGGTTTTACCCGGAATGTCGAACGCTTTCGCCAACATAACAAAATCAGGGTTGTCATCCAGAATGGTTTCACTGTGGCGGCCATCAAAGAACAGCGATTGCCATTGACGCACCATGCCGAGGCGTTGGTTGTTGAGCAGCACAATTTTCACCGGGATCTGACGACGCTTTAACGTGCCCAGTTCCTGAATGTTCATCATAAATGAGCCATCACCGGTGACCAGAATCGATTGATCGCCCGGTCTGGCAACGGCGGCGCCCATGGCTGCCGGTAAGCCAAAGCCCATAGTGCCAAGACCGGCTGAGGTGATGAAGTTTTGCGGCTCGCGCGGCTGGATGTGTTGCGCCGCCCACATTTGATGCTGGCCAACATCGGTCGAGACGATGCTGCTGTCAGGCATCATATCCGACAAGGTTTTCAATAAGCCCGGCGCGTAAATCAATGAACCTGGATGGTCATAGCGCCACTTAAAGCCACTGCGTAAGCTCTCGCTGTGTTTCACCCACGGTGTAATGTCTTGAGACAATTCGAGCTGAGAGAGCGCAACGCCAATTTCACTGCGAACAGGCGCATTGGCTTGGCGTAGCTTGTGGATTTCGGCGGCGTCGATATCGATATGAATCACTTTGGCGTTGGGCGCAAAGGTATCGAGTTTGCCGGTCACGCGGTCATCAAAACGGGCGCCGACGGCAATCAACAAATCACACTCTTGCACAATCAAGTTGGCGGCTTTGGTGCCGTGCATGCCAAGCATGCCTAAGTAGTGTGGGTCATGACGTTCAATTGTCCCTAAGCCTTTAAGTGTGCTGACCGATGGCATCGGGTTGAGGCGCAAAAACTCGCGCACGGCACCCGTGGCATGGCCAAGTTGCACACCACCACCGACGTATAATACGGGGCGGGCACTGTGTGACAGCAGATCTTGTGCTTTGACAATCTCATCAGCGCTGGCGCGTGGCATGGCAGGTGGAGTGAAAGAAGAAAGAACAGAAACCGGCGCGTTGGCCAGTTGGACATCTTTGGCAATATCGACAATCACAGGGCCCGGGCGGCCGGTTTTAGCGACTTCAAATGCCTCGGATAAGGTCGGTGCCAGTTCGTTGATGTCGGTCACTAGGTAGCTGTGCTTGGTACACGACAGCGACATGCCAATCACATCCATCTCTTGGAACGCGTCGGTGCCGATGTGTGAACTGGCGACCTGTCCGGTGATCGCCACCAGTGGAATGGAGTCCATAAAGGCATCGGCAAGGCCAGTGACCAAGTTGGTGGCTCCCGGTCCTGAGGTTGCCATACAGACGGCCACTTCTTGAGTGGCTCGCGCCATTCCAATGGCGGCCATTGCGGCGCCTTGCTCGTGTCGACACAAAATGTGCTCAACACCGCCATCATAAAGGGCATCGTAAATTGGCATGATGGCCCCGCCGGGGTACCCAAAGACGGTTTGGATGCCTTGCTGTTTTAATGCGGCTACGACTAACTCTGCACCAGTCATCAAAGGCCTCCTTGTGTCTTGTGACTGCGACCTTGTGTCTTGTGACAGCGAGTGGCTTGGCAGTCTTGTTGTGTTGCTTTGCACGTCATGTGCACTCCCATTCTTCCTGCAGTTCTTAATGATGAACTGTCTAACGCTTAAAATTCTGCCATCCCATAGGTTGAAAAAAACCCCCGGACTTTTCAGTGCGGGGGTTTTTTAGAATCTGTGGTTATTTGTCGCCCACCATCCCCCGCGCGGAATCAATAATGACCACGATAATCAGGGCTAGCAGTGAAGTGAAGCGGGCGTAGAAATTCATATTTAATTATTTACTTTGATGTTGTGTCGCCATTCGTACCAATCGCGCATTTCACTGGTTCTGCTGTTTGTGCAGTTTTGGTTACGTGCGTCGGCTTAATTTCGTACGAAATTGATTGCGTCACTAGTGGTAACATAGAATTCCGTTACATGACAAGCAAAAAGTCATTCTTTTTTCACATTCCCGTTGCTTCTCTACACGCTATATAACATCACGCCTAGTCAATTCAATCAGAGAGTACACATGAGTTTAGCCGTGATTCATAGCCGCGCATCGGTGGGGGTCGAAGCCCCGCCGGTAACGGTGGAAGTCCATATCAGCAATGGGATGCCCGGGTTTACCCTAGTGGGGCTGCCGGAAACCACCGTCAAAGAGTCACGAGATAGAGTGCGCAGCGCCATCATCAACTCTCGGTTTGAATTTCCTGCCAAGCGAATTACCGTCAACCTCGCGCCTGCCGATCTGCCTAAAGAGGGCGGCCGCTTTGATTTGCCGATCGCGCTCGGGATTTTGGCGGCCTCAGACCAGATCCCACTCTCGGCGATGAGCGACAAAGAGTACATCGGCGAACTGGCTCTGTCGGGCAAAATTCGCCGCGTGAAAGGGGTGTTGCCCGCCGCGCTTGCTGCCAGTCGAGCCCAGCGCTGCTTGGTGGTGCCCAAACAGAACGGCGATCAAGCGGCGCTAGTAGGCGCCGCGGTGCACAAGTCGGCCAGCAGCTTACTAGAGGTGTGCGCGGATGTGTGCGGACAACAGAGCTTGAATCTGTTTCAAAGTGCACCAGAGCCCACCAAGCCGCTGCGCTCGACCCGTTGTTTGCAAGACATTATTGGTCAGCAACAAGGCAAGCGCGCATTGGAAATTGCCGCAGCAGGTAATCATAACTTGTTGTTTTTGGGTCCACCCGGTACGGGTAAAACCATGCTTGCGTCGCGTTTGTGTGACTTATTGCCAGAGATGACCGAAGCCGAAGCGATGGAAACCGCCTCCGTCACTTCGCTGACTCAGCAAGAAATCAACGCCCATAATTGGAAACAGCGCCCCTTTCGCGCGCCGCATCACTCCAGCTCTATGGCGGCCTTGGTGGGCGGGGGGAGCTTGCCAAGACCGGGTGAAATTTCGCTTGCACACAATGGCTTACTCTTCTTGGACGAGATGCCCGAGTTCGAGAGAAAAGTGCTCGATTCACTGCGCGAGCCACTCGAATCCGGGGAGATCATTATCTCCAGAGCGCAAGGTAAGACGCGCTTTCCCGCTCGCTTTCAATTGGTGGGTGCGCTGAATCCGAGTCCGACCGGCTACTACGAGGGCAACCAAACTCGCGTTAATCCTCAGGCCATTTTGCGCTATTTGAGCCGTTTGTCTGGACCTTTGCTGGATAGATTTGATATGTCGATAGAGATCCCCGCATTGCCTAAAGGCACCTTGTCTGAAGGGGGCGATCGCGGTGAGCCTACCGAGCAGGTCAGGCTGCGCGTTGAGCAGGCAAGAGAGACCATGTTGGCGCGCAGTGAGTGTGTCAACGCGCTGCTAGGCAGTCGCGATATTGAGGCGTTTTGCCCACTCAAGAAAGCCGATGCAGAGTTTTTGGAAACGGCGCTGCACCGATTGGGGCTGTCGATTCGTGCCTATCACCGCATCATCAAAGTGGCACGCACCATCGCTGATTTGGATGGCGCAAAGGACATAGAGCGACCTCATTTGGCCGAGGCGCTCGGTTATCGCGCGATGGATCGCTTGCTCAAGCAGTTGACTGCGCAGGCGGTGTGATGCACCAAGCTGAGGGCCAACGAACGCCGCAAGCCCTGTGGGGCAGGTTAGAACTGAAAGCTTAAACCCAAAGAGAACAGCGCTTGTTTTTCGTCAAAAAAGTCGAGGTTGGCGTCGGTTTCATTGTACCCGGCGAAGGAGACCAAGGATAAATTTGGCCAGCCGAGAAACTGTTGCAGCTCATAAGCGGCAAACACACTGAGTTTGTCTTCACTGCGAGTTTGACCATACAGAGGGTGAATGGCGTCATAGTCGCGGCTGCGATAGCCCGCGGTGAGCACTAGCTGATGACGGGCAATACGCTGAAAGAGGGAGATCTCTCCGCCCCAAGAGCGAAATGAGTTGGCGGCCCCTTCGGCATCACTGCGCGTGTAGATGATCGCAGGCACCACAAAGGCGGCGCGACTGAACGGCACGCGCACACTGCCTTTGAGGTAGTAGTTGTCGCTGTCACGGCGCAGGGCTAAGGCATTGTCTGGCGTGAGTTGTGTCAGTCCTGAACGTTCGTCATCGACCTTTTTTTTGCCGTAAGCGCTATCAAGGTTGATGCCTGTGCCGAGAATATTGCCCAGCTTGAGTCGATACGCGTCGCCTTTTTCATCGGTGGTGGCGCGCGCTACGCCGACAAGATACGGGTCTTGCCACACTTCGCCAGACATCACCGTTGGCAAATAGGAGACATCCACCGTGGTGCCATACGCTAAACGCTGTTTATAGCCGAGCTCAAGTGCGAGGGTGCCGATGGCAATGTCATCGCGCGAGGTACCGGCATAGAGTTGTTTGTCGCCTTTTGAGCCAAAGGTATAGCGAAGGTTGCCAAGCGGCGCAGGGATCACACTGCTGTCGCTGGTGCCACTTTGATCGATGCTGTTGATGACCTCATCACCTGACGTGTTGAAGTTGGAGGTGGAGGAGAGATAGAGCGCATTGAGCGAAATCTCGCCACTGAGCCCAGGGCGACCGTTCGGATTAGCAGCGGCGCTTGCAGAACATAACGAGGTGGCGATAAGTGATAAAACCGGTATTGCAAAGCGAACATCCATTTCCGTCTCCTAAAACTTCAGTGCGTGGCGCGGCCAACTACTCAGACCATCGCCTTAATGATTCCAATGTGGTCAAGGACTTGTATAATTGCACGCGCTTTTTTAAAACCCAAGTTATCTTGACCACACGACAAGATTATTACGCAACATACATCGTAAACTACTCATTGGATCTCACTATTTCACTATGTTGGCCTATTTATTACTGGTAATGAACGTGTTGCTGGTGGCGCTCAATTCTGCTGTCTGCTCTCTGCTCATTTGTCTCATTGCGCTGTTGAAGTTGCTGTTACCAACGCCCGAGCTGAAAGCGAAGGGGACGGCATTGGCCAATCGGGTGATGTGGTTGTGGGCGACGGTCAACACCGCGATTTTGAGCCTCTCAAACCGTGTGGAGTGGGATGTACAAGGGGCAGATGCGCTGAAGCGCGATGGTTGGTATCTGATGATCAGCAATCATCTAAGCTGGACCGACATTGTGGTGCTCTGCTCGGTGTTTAAAGACAAAATCCCGATGCCGAAGTTTTTCCTCAAGCAGCAACTGCTCTACGTGCCGTTTATTGGCATGGCGTGCTGGGCGCTGGACATGCCATTTATGCGCCGTTATTCGCGCGAATATCTGCTGCGTCATCCTGAAAAACGGGGACAAGACTTGGTGACCACACGTCGCTCGTGCGCCAAATTCAAACATAGCCCGACCACAGTGGTGAACTACGTGGAAGGCACCCGTATCACGCCAGAGAAATTGCGTCGCAGCAAAGCCGGTTATGAGTATCTGCTGCAACCGAAATCCGGTGGTATAGCCTATACCTTAGCGGCGATGGGCGAGCAGTTTGATAATATCCTAGACGTAACGCTCGCGTACCCGAATAACCCAGATAAACCGTTTCGCGATGTGTTGATGGGCAAAATGACCAAGATCGTAGTTCGCGTGCACGTGTTGCCGGTGGATGAGAAGGTGCTGGGTGACTATTTCAATGATAAGCCCTATAAACGCCAGTTTCAGCAGTGGCTCGGTGAGGTTTGGCAGAGGAAAGATGCGCAGCTCAAAGCAATCCATGAGCCGCCATCATCAAACCCACCGCCATCAAAACAGTGACCCATCAAAAAAGGAGCCGAGGCTCCTTTTTTCGTTTGACGATAGTGACTGTCTTATTGAGTCAGCAGGTAGTTCACCAAGTCAAAGTATTGCTCTAGGGTAAAACCGCGTGGTGGCTGAACCAAGTAACGGTTGTTGACCACGATAGAAGGCACACCCGTTAGGCCGCTGTCTTTGAACTGCTTGTCAAAGCGGCGCACCATAGAGTCCACCGCAAAACCATTGAAGTTCGAGTCGAATTTTTTGCCATCGATGCCTTCGTCAGTGAAGATTTGGCGCAGCTCTTCGTCACTCTTCGGTGCTTTACCCAAGTTGTGGATACGGTTAAACATCACCGGCACCATTTGATCTTCCACGCCAAGCGACACCATAGTCGCGTATGCTTTGCTCATGGAAAGGCCCATGTTGCCACCCATGAACGAGACGTGATTTTTCTGCAACTTCACCCCTTCAGGTAGCTGAGCTTTGAGCTGGACAATCACAGGCTCCATCGAGTTACAGTGTGGGCAGTAGAAAGAGAAAAACTCCGTCACCACAGGCTTGCTTGACGGTTCCATGTTCAGCACTTTGTAGTGCTCACCTTCGTTGTACTGAGCCGCGTGTGCCGAAACACTGAGGAATAGGGCGGCGACAAGTGCAAACAGTTTTTTCATAATGACTCCATTTTAAAAGGCTTTTTTACCACTGTGGCATCAATGACAAGGGGGGCTCACTCAGTGCGGATATCTGCTCTTTGAACCCGAGTACCTGATTTTCCCAATATTTTGCGTCGTTAAACCAAGGAAAGGCGAGTGGGAACGCAGGATCTTGCCACCGTTTTGCTAACCATGCCATGTAGTGCACCATACGTAGACCGCGCAGCGGCTCGATTAGTTTCAATTCGTTAACATTAAAATCGTGAAACTCTTGGTACGCTTCGAGGATAATATCAAGCTGCATCAGTTTGTCACTACGTTCGCCACTGAGCAGCATCCAAAGATCTTGAACACTTGGTCCATTGCGCGCGTCATCGAGGTCGACAAACATCGGACCATCACGCCACAAAATATTGCCTGGATGACAGTCACCATGCAGCCTGATCGGCGTATAGCTGTTGTCCCACTGTGCTTCGAGTGAGGCGATCAGCAGGTCGAGATCGTTGAAAAAGGCGCTTTGCAGATGAAGAGGAATAAAGTCGGAATTTTGCAGCAGCGCTCTCGGTTGGTAGAGGTATTCTTCAAGGCTCATGCTGGGGCGATGAACAAACGCTTGTTTGGCTCCGATACTGTGAATACGCCCTAAATAGCGACCGACGCCCTCGAGCTGCTCTACATTATCCACTTCAAATTGGCGGCCGCCCACGCTGGCAAACAGCGCAAAGCGATAGCCTTGGTAGTGATGCAGCGTGGCACCATTGATGGCCAGTGGCGGCGCGACGGGGATCTCCGCTTCGACCATCTCTTGGGTGAAATCGTGCTCTTCCTGAATTTGTTCGGCGCTCCAGCGCTCAGGACGATAGAACTTGACCACATAACGTTGGCGCTCTTCATCGCTAAATTGATACACGCGGTTTTCATAGCTATTGAGTGGCAAAAAGCCGGATTCAGCGCGAATGCCGATGCTCTCTAGCGCGTACCACATAAAATCCGGGGTAAGGGCATCAAAGTTAAAGGCGTGTGTTGAGGGAATCTTTTGTGTCATAGCCGGTTTCTTGTGACTGAGAAAAAGAACCATGCATGACGCGAGCATGGTCGTGAGGGGCAAAAAGGGCTCATCATGAGCCCTTCACCCTAGATCGTCGCCTCTCGACGCATTTTTATCAAGGTGATTGAATTGACCTTCTTTTGCTAAACGATGGTCACAGCTTCTTGATAAAGCGACTTTCCACTTGGGTGGTAAAGTCTTGGCTGTCGGACAGTATAAACTGGATTGTCGCGACAGGTGAGCTGAGATTGTCCGGGTCAACACCCAAGCTCATTGGCAAGTTGAGGACTTCCCCAGGCGCCACTTGTACTGTCTGTTTACCGTACCAAGTGACATCACTCAGCCCTTCAACAGAGAGCTGATACGCCTGACGTTGCTGGGTTTTATTGATGATCTTCAACGTGTAGGTATTTTCAATTTCCCCAGAGCCGTTGACTCTAAACAGCTGATTACGGTCACGCAGCACGCTCAGCCCTGCGGGGTCAACGCTGGCGACTTGAACGAAGAACAGGCCAATCATCACCAATAGTACTGCGCCGTAGCCGAGCAGTTTTGGCCTCATCACCTTGGTGTGCTTGCCGGAGAGACGGTGCTCGGTGGTGTAACTGATGAGTCCTTTGTCGTAGCCCATCCGCTCCATGGTGTGATCGCACGCATCGATACAAGCGCCGCAGTTGATGCACTCATATTGCAAACCATCACGAATATCGATGCCAGTCGGGCACACTTGCACGCAAAGATCGCAATCGATGCAATCGCCTAAACCGAGCTGTTTGGGATCGGCTTTGCGCGAGCGCGGGCCGCGCTGCTCACCGCGTGCACTGTCATAACCGACGATAAAGGTGTCTTTGTCGAACATTGCCGATTGGAAACGTGCATACGGGCACATGTGAATACACATGATCGAGCGCATCCACCCGGCATTGCCGTAGGTACAGCCGGCGAAAAACAGCACCCAAAACACCGGCCAAAATGACGCGTTGAGGGTAAAAAACTCGACCACTAAGGATTTCACTGGCACAAAATAGCCAACGAAGGTAAAGCCCGTGGCTAACGCAATGGCCAGCCACGCCATGTGCTTGAGGGTTTTTCGCCACGCGAGTGAGGCGGTCAAGCGGCCAGAGTCTTGTTTGCGGCGTTTATTTGCGCTGCCCTCTAGTTTCTCTTCAAACCAGATGTACATAAAGGTCCACACGGTTTGCGGGCAGAGGTAGCCACACCAGACACGGCCTAAAAACGTGGTGATAAAAAACAGCGCAAAGGCCGCAATCACGAACAGCAACGCGAGCAAGGTGAGATCTTGCGGATAGAGTGTGGTACTAAAAAAGTTAAATTGTTGCTGACCGATGTCGAGCAAAATCGCCTGACGATCGCCGTAAGGGATCCAGGGGATAAGCGTAAACAGCAACAATAGAAACCAGCCACCATAGCGGCGCAGCCTTTGGAAGGTGCCTTTGCTTTCTCTGACGTAGATGCGATTGCTTGGGTTAAATCTGTCGCCGTTGTTTTTGTGAGTTTTGGGATTGAAGGTTTTCGGAGTCACGTCTTTGACATCGATCTTATCTTGACTCATGGTGCTTCCTTATAGGCTAAAGCAAGGGTGTGTTGCCCTTGTTGCGTCCGACTTTGCTCTGGTCTCCTGTCACTTGGCCCAGTGCGATGCAGCCGAGTTCAAGTTGTTGGAGATCTTGTGATCTTTTTTTTATTGTTAGCTGGCGATTATATACGCAATAGGAATGGGTTTTCTTTAAGACTATCAAGCTTTAACCACAAATTAGCCTACATGCTATAACCATAATGACTAATAACACGTGCTACTAGATGGTTTAGCGATAAAAAAAGCGACCCTAAGGTCGCCATATCTGATCCGTGACGCAATGTGTCGCTCAATCAATTAAACCGCGCGCACGCAAAATCGCGGTTTTAAAGTCATCTTCTTGATCTTTTTTGAGCCCGGGAATAATCTCGTCTTTTGCGCTATTGCGCATTTTTAGATGATAGATAAGTACATCATCGGTCAGCTCTTCAAGTTTGCCTTGATACCCCGCCTCTTGGCTGAGTTTGACGATAAACGCCAATAAGTTCATCTCTTGGTCTTTTTGCCATTCTGGCTCAAGCAGTTCCAATAACTCTTCAATACGGTGACACTTCATGCTGTTCTCCACAATTTTTATAATGTTTTGCCTTAAGGTAGCAAAAGGGACGTGTAGAGAGCAACGCGAATCGTGCCGTGCTTATCGTCAATGGGCGTAATCAGGGGGCAAAGAAAAAGCGCAGACGAAGCTGCGCTTTTCATTATGCTGCTTTTACCGCTTTTGATGGGGCAGACATCAAAAGAGTTGTCTGTTCCACTAACGTCATCGCAGGGTTGACTTTTTTTGCCGTTGGAGCAGACGCAAATCCACTACGACGACGCATCGCACTACGGTTTGTGTGCGAAAACCTGACTGCTGCTGGGCGCATCGATGTACCTAACTGTCAGGCATCTCCATTGCCAATTTAATGGCCTGTATTAACTATGAGTTGAGCTTCAACGTCACCTTGATGCTGCTGAAGGTTGGCTCTTCTGGCTTTCGCCAATCCAAATAATTAACCAGGATTGTTGATATGCATGCATATCAATCGTTAGAGTAGCACTAAGGGTAGAATTGGTCGATAACTAATCGATCACTGTTTTTCATTCTCTATTATTCTGTGAGTAGACAGAAACTTTGGCGAGATAAAGCGCGCTATAGTGAGGGTCTGCTTGGTGGTTTCACCCATAAGGGAGGTGTATATGTCGTTTTTCAAGAAAACCCTCGCGAGCTTTGGTATTGGAAGTGCCAAAGTGGATTCAGTGCTGCGCCAAGAGGTGTTATACCCGGGGCAGAAGGTGAACGTCACCATTCATGTCTATGGCGGTTCGAGTGCGCAAGAGATAGACAACATCGAACTCAAACTCTACTGCCGTTACATCAAAGAAGTGCCGGACAATCACCATAAAAGTGACCACAACGCCGGTCGAATGCGCCGCGTGCCCACCAGTTATACACTGGCGACGTGGACGCTGCCTTACGCGTTTACGATTGAGCCTGGTGAGACGCGCGATTTCGAAGTTGAGTTGGATGTGCCGTGGAATACGCCGGTCACCATTGGTGACTCCAAGGTGTGGCTTGAGACTGGCCTCGACATTGCGATGGCCAAAGATCCAACCGACAAAGATATTTTGACGGTGCGCCCCGATCCTCTGCTTGATGGCATCTTTACTGCGTTAGAAGCACAGGGGCTGCGTATTCGCCAGGTAGAGTGTGAAGAGGTGGATGGCTTTGCTCTGCCTTTTGTGCAGGAGTTTGAGTTTGTGCCGACCACAGGGCCGTTTCATGGTCGTTGGCGAGAGTTAGAAGTGGTGGCGTATCGCAGTGAAGACGAACTGCAAATGTGGTTTGAAATTGATCGCCACCGTGAAGGGGCAAAAGGGATGCTCGCGAGTCTGCTAGGTATGGGGCAGTTGAAACGCCAGCTTTCCATTCCGCTCAGTACCCCCGCAGAAGAGGCGGGCGAGCAGGTACTGAACTACCTCGATGCGCATTCTTGAGGCGCATTATTGATGCTTGGGCGCGACATCGACAGCGAGCCTCATCAGTAACCTTATCTAATTTAAGCTTACACTTGTAAGCTGAATATGGCATACTCTGGAGTGTTTATTCTAATGCTCCAGAGTGATGCCTATGTCGACGCTTTTATCCTCTTACAGCCGCGAAGAAGAGCGAGCCAATATGCTCAGCCACGGTCTGGGTTTATTGCTCAGTGTGGTCGGGCTGTTGGCCTTGCTGCTGCGCGCCTTCGAGCAACAGGCGGATGCCTTGTCATGGGTCAGCTATAGCCTGTACGGCGCCAGCATGATACTGCTGTTTTTGGCGTCGACCCTCTATCATGCCATTGATGTGCCGCGTGCCAAACGGGCACTGAAAACCTTCGATCACTGCGCCATTTACTTGCTGATTGCCGGCAGCTACACGCCATTTTTATTGATTGCGCTTAGAACGCCGCTCGCGATCGGTTTGATGGTGGTGATCTGGCTGATTGCCTTGGTGGGTATCGTGATGAAAGTGGCGTTCGTTTATCGCTTCAAACGCCTCTCACTGGTGACCTATTTATTGATGGGGTGGCTGTCGCTGGTGGTGATTTATCAACTGGCGATGACCTTACCGCTGGAAAGCTTGATGCTGCTGGCGATTGGCGGCGTGGTCTACTCACTGGGCGTGGTGTTTTATGTCGCGAAGCGTATTCCCTACAACCACGCCATTTGGCACCTGTTTGTTTTGGCGGGCTGTGCCTGTCACTTCTTTGCCATTTATCAGCTACCGGTCCGATAAGCCCACAGAGGAAGGCCGAGTGCCTATCGGCGCCAAAAGGCGGGGAAGAACAACACGAGCAAGGTGAGAATTTCTAGTCGCCCCATCAGCATCCCAAAACTGAGTAACCATTTAGCGGTATCGGGCAGGGGAGCGAAATTGCCCGTAGGACCGATGACACTGCCCATACCCGGGCCGACGTTGGCGACCGCGGTAATCGCACCGGAAATGCTGGTGATAGGGTCAAGGCCGAGCGCACTTAAGCAACCTGCAATGAAAATAATGGTGATGAAGAACATCAAACCAAACGCCACCACTGAGCGCACAATATCATCGTTGACTGGGCGCTGATTGTAGCGCTGGACGAAGACCCCAGACGGGTGAATCAGTTTCATCATCTGCTTATTAAGAAGCGTAATGGCGATTTGAAAACGGAAGATTTTGATGCCGCCAGAGGTGGAACCCGAGCAGGCGCCCGCCATCATTAAGAAGGCAAACAAGGTGGTCGGTAGCGCGCCCCAAGCGGTGAAATCTTCTAAGCCGAACCCGGTGGTGGTGACCACCGAGACGATGTTAAACATGGAGACTCGCAGCGCATCCGCCACCGCGTAGCCATCACGCACCACCAACCAACTGGCAATGATCACGCTGCTGGCGAGAAACAAAAGGGTGAAACCGCGCACTTGCGCGTCGCGGGCGAGCTCATTCAAACGGCGTTTGCGCAGCGCGGAGACAAAAAGCAAAAACGGTAACCCGCCCAAGAACATAAAGAGTGTGCCCACCCAATGCGCGCCGTGGGAGAAATGGTTCATCGAACCGTCAGAGGTCGAGTAGCCGCCCGTGGACAAGGTGGTAAAGGCATGGTTGATCCCTTCAAATAGCGTCATGCCCGTCATCAAGTAGCCGAGCAGGCAAAGGGCGGTGAGGGTCAGATAGACGATGACGATGTTTTTCGCCACGGTTTTGGCGCGCGGGCTGCTTTTGTCTGACCAATCAGAGGATTCGGTATGAAACAGTTTCATGCCGCCGACATTGAGCATCGGCAAGACGGCGACCGCCATAACAATAAAGCCAATGCCGCCAAGCCACTGCAAAATCGAGCGCCACAATAAGATGCTCGGCGCCATCTCATCGAGCCCGCTGAGGACCGTTGAACCTGTGGTGGTGATGCCCGACATGGTTTCAAAATAGGCGTCGGTGAAGCTGATGTGATTGATGAACACAAACGGCAGCGCGGCAAACGCGCTGGCAATCGTCCACACCAAGCTGGTGATGAGGAACATGTCTCGCACGCTCAGGCGAAAGCGCCGAGTTCGGCCAATCGTCAAGCAGACAAAGGCGACCAAGTGGGTGATCAGCACCGATTGACCAAACTCCAAAAAGCCTGCAGTGCCGGTGACAAACGCCACCAGCGTCGGCACGTACATAAACAGCGCCAGCTTAGAGAGCACGAGCCCAATGACGAATAGAACCGGGCGAAAATTCACCATAAGGTCGTCCCCTTAAAGGAAGAACGGACTCGGTTGGAAGAGGGTTTCCACGTCAGGGATGTATTTCTTATCGACAAGGAACATCACCACGTGGTCATCTTGTTCAATCACGGTTCTGTCGTGTGCAATAAGCACTTCTTCACCGCGAACAATGGCACCAATGGTGGTACCTGGAGGCAGTTTGATTTCACCAATCGCGCGGCCGACCACTTTCGAGGTCGATTCGTCACCGTGTGCCACTGCTTCAATCGCTTCTGCCGCGCCACGGCGCAATGAAGAGACGTTAACAATGTCAGCACGGCGCACGTGCGTCAGCAGCGCTGAAATCGTCGCTTGTTGCGGCGAAATCGCCACATCTATCACACCGCCTTGAACCAAATCGACGTAGGCACCGCGTTGGATCAGCACCATCACCTTTTTCGCGCCCATGCGTTTGGCCAGCATGGCGGACATGATGTTGGTTTCATCTTCGTTGGTGAGCGCAATAAAGACATCGACTTGGTCGATATTCTCTTCGGTGAGCAACTCTTGATCGGCGGCGTCACCACAAAAGACAATGGTGTTTTCCAGCTCTTCAGAGAGACGTTCTGCGCGCTGATAACTGCGTTCAATCAGTTTAACGCTGTAGGTGTGTTCAAGACGCTTGGCCAAGCTGGCGCCGATGTTGCCCCCGCCGACAATCATAATTCGGCGATAGGGTTTCTCAAGCCGCTGCAATTCACTCATGACGGAGCGAATGTGGTTACTTGCAGCGACGAAAAAGACTTCGTCATCCGCTTCGATGATGGTGGTGCCTTGCGGACGAATAGGGCGACCTTGACGGAAAATCGCCGCCACGCGGGTGTCAATGTGCGGCATGTGTTCACGCAGCGCAGAGAGGGCGTTACCGACCAAAGGACCGCCGTAGTAGGCTTTAACGGCCACTAGGCTGACCTTTTGCTCCGCAAAACTGACCACTTGTAAGGCGCCAGGGTATTGGATCAGACGTTCAATGTAGCTGGTGACCAGCTCTTCTGGCGCAATCAGATGATCGACCGGCACGGCACCGGATTGAAACAGGGCTTCTTTCTCGGCGAGATACTGGGGCGAACGAATACGTGCAATGCGGTTTGGCGTGTTGAACAAAGTGAAGGCCACTTGGCAGGCGGCCATGTTGGTTTCGTCCATATTGGTCACGGCCACCAACATATCGGCGTCTTGAGCCCCCGCTTCGCGCAGCACGTCAGGGTGGCTGGCGTAACCATTGACCACGCGCAGATCGTACTTGTCTTGCAGTTCACGTAGGCGGTCGCTGTCTTTGTCGACGATGGTGATGTCGTTGTTTTCACCCACCAAGTTTTCTGCCAATGTACCGCCAACTTGTCCGGCACCGAGAATAATGATCTTCATCTTTTGCTCTCTTGAACGTCGTCATCGCCCCTATGGCGGGGCGCACTGTCCTTGTTTATTGCGGCGTATTGCTTGACTCAAGACCTACCGCTTTTTCTTCACACCGCTTTTTTTAAAACCGCATAGTAGAAGCCGTCCATGTCCTCTTCACCTGGAAGAATTTGTCGACCAGGCTGAGATTCCTCACTGCCGATCAACTGTGCATCGGACGTACGTGAGAGGAAAGCGCGCACTTGCTCAACGTTCTCTTGCGGCGCAATCGAGCAGGTGGCATAGACTAAGGTACCGCCGGCTTTCAGTTGTTGCCACATGGCATCCAGGATTTCACTCTGCAAGGCAGACAGCGCTTCAATGTCATCAGCGCGGCGCAGCCATTTGATGTCCGGATGGCGTCGAATCACACCGGTCGCCGAGCAAGGGGCATCGAGTAGAATACGGTCAAACTGCTCACCTTGCCACCACTGATGTGGGTAGCGCGCATCGCCGCAAATCACATCGGCTCTCAATTGTAATCGCTCGAGATTGTCGTGCACGCGGTTAAGGCGAGTAGGATCTGCATCAATCGCCACCACTTCGGTGTCTTGCGTATGCTCAAGAATGTGCGCTGTCTTGCCACCTGGCGCGGCGCAGCAGTCGAGGATCAGCTCCCCTTCTTGTGGCTGAAGGTAATCGACAGACAATTGCGCGGCGGCATCCTGCACGGAAACCCAACCGCGATCGAAGCCGGGTAATAGGGTCACATCACAAGGTTTGGCCAATTTTATGGCGTCAGCGGCCTCGGGGTGAAGGGTGAATTCTATGTTTTCATCATTCAGGTAAGCGATGTACTGCTCGCGGGTATGGTGCTGGCGGTTGACGCGCAGCCACATCGGCGCTTTTTGATTGTTCGCCTCAACAATGCGCTCCCACTGATCTGGGTAGTGCTCTTGCAGCAGCTTCAGTAGCCAGTTAGGGTGGCCATACTTGCCGGCATTGTGACTGGTTGCAAAGGCATCCAGCTCTTCTTGATTGCGTAGGTAGTTACGCAACACAGCGTTAATCAAACCGCGCAGACTCGGGCCGCGCAAGGTTTTGGTCGCTTCCACGGTTTCCGCGACTGCCGCGTGCGAGGGGATGCGCATAAAGCTCAGTTGGTAGATCCCCACCAAAATTAAATGGTGAAAAACGCGTTTTTTGCCCTTGAGCGGGTTATCCATCAATTCGTTGGCAATAGACTCCAAACGCGGCAAGTAACGCAAAGCACCGTAGCAAATCTCTTGCAGCAGAGCGTGGTCACGCGGTTTGATGGTCTTTTGCGCGGCAGGCAGCGCATGCGAGAGTGATTGACCTTTGTCGACCACTTGGAAGATAACGTTAGCGGCAGCAGCGCGAACATTCATAATCAATACCTTAAATAAGGGAGGGCATCTCTGCCCTCAAAATGTACGTGATTCATTGCAGCGCAATGACAGGGTGTGAAGGGTTAGCTCAGTACCGAGCCCACTTCGAACCAACTTGCTCGGGCGTTGAGAATATCTTGCACCGACATGGCTTTTTTACCCGGCACTTGCAGTTGCAAAAGGACTAATACGCCTTGGCCTGTTGCGACATAGATGCCGGTTTTGTCTGCTTGGATAATGGTACCCGCCGCTTGGTTGGTGGTGTGCTCCGCCACGCGGCTCTGCCACACCTTGATGCTGTTATCGGCCGCTTCAAAGTGGCTCATTGGCCAAGGGTTGAACGCGCGCACGCAGCGCTCAATGTGCTCGGCGTCGTCATTCCAATTGATGCGGGCTTCCTCTTTGCTGAGCTTTTTGGCGTAGTTGGCCAAGGCATCATCTTGCTTAGTGGCGACGGCGCTGCCTTGTGCGATGTCAGTGAGGCAGTCCAATAGCGCACTTGGACCTAAATCGGCCAACTTTTCGTACATGGACGCACTGGTGTCACTGCTTTCGATCGGCAAGCGCGCGATGGAGAGCATGTCGCCAGTATCGAGGCCAATGTCCATCTGCATGATGGTGACGCCGGTTTCTTTATCGCCCGCCCAAATGGCGCGCTGAATCGGCGCTGCGCCTCGCCAACGTGGCAAAATCGAACCGTGCACATTGATACAGCCAAGTTTAGGCGTGTCCAATACCGCTTGCGGCAGCAGCAAGCCGTATGCGACGACGACCATCAAATCGGCGTCTAAATCCGCCAACGCTTGCTTGGCCTCTTCAGACTTAAAGTTTTCCGGTTGGTAGACCGCAATGTCATGCTCAAGGGCAATCTGTTTGACTGGGCTCGCGGTGAGCTTTTTACCACGACCTGCAGGGCGGTCGGGTTGGGTGTACACGGCAATGACGTCGTGCTCCGAAGACAACAACGCCGCCAAGTGACGGGCGGCGAAGTCCGGAGTACCAGCAAAAACAATCTTAAGTGGTTTGCTCAAGGTACGTTCCTTATCTTTTCTTTCTCAGTAATACGCTTACTTACCGGCGGATTGTTTCTCGTTGAAGCGCTTGATCTTCGCCAGTTTGTCTTGGATGCGTTTACGCTTCAGTGGCGATAGGTAATCGACAAAGAGCTTGCCTTCTAGGTGGTCAAGTTCGTGCTGAACACAAATCGCCAGTAGGTCATCCGCCTCGAAGGTAAATTCTTCACCATCGCGATTGAGCGCTTTGACTGTCACTTCGGCTGCGCGAGGCACTAAAGCGCGTGCGCCAGGCACCGATAGGCAGCCCTCTTCAATCCCATCTTCACCGCGTTTCTCGATGATTTCTGGATTGATAAGCACCATTGGCTCATCACGGGTGTCCGAAATGTCGATCACCACGATACGTTGGTGAACATCGACTTGGGTGGCCGCAAGACCAATTCCTTCTTCGTCGTACATGGTTTCAATCATGTCATCGACGAGTTTTTGAATCTCAGGCGTCACTTTCTCTACGGGCTTAGCCACGGTACGAAGGCGATCATCTGGGAATGTTAATACTTGTAATACAGACATATACACTCAAAATGTTGAACTGTGCCGAATCAGGGTAAAGCTTGTTGGCTCAATTCTAGACATTTTATAACCTAAATGACAGCATCATTACGCATTTTCCCTGCCACTCTCGGTGTCAATGTTGAGCACACACACCTAAGTTGAGCAGCGGTTTCTTTTAGATAACCAAGGATTTAGGTGATGGTGAGTTTCAAACGGTGTTCCAGTTGGCGCAGGCCACTTCTCTGCGTGATGACCTTGTGGGTAGCTTGGGTTCCTTTCTCTGTCTCGTCGGTGTTAACCCTCAAGCCCGATGCGCCCACGACGTATGTCGTGGTCAAAGGCGATACCTTATGGGATATTTCGGCGCTCTACCTCGATAGCCCTTGGCTTTGGCCACGGCTATGGCAGGTCAATCCCGATATTGATAATCCTCACCTGATTTATCCCGGTGACAAGCTCAATCTGATTTGGCGCAATGGTGAGCCGGTTCTGACGGTGAAACCGATGCACAAACTGAGCCCTAAAGTAAGAAAGCTTGATAAACAAGCGCTGCCGACGCTGCGTGAGGAGTGGGTGTTGCCGTACCTAGAATCGGATCTCTTGCTTGACGAGTCGTTATTGGCAGAGAGCGCCAAGGTGATTGGCTCGAGCAATGGCTTGCAATATCTCACCGGGCAACAACTGCTCTATGTCATGGGGCAGCAAGTGCAAGGTGAGTGGCATATTTACCGCAAAATGACCACCTTCACACGCGATGATAAGCGCGTCATTGCGCTGAAAAAAATCGCGGTCGCCGAGTCTGCGGATGAGCCTGCGGCGCCGAGCGATACGGACATGATGGCGCTCAAAGTTCGCCAACAAACGCAGGAAATTCTCGCGCAAGACATCGCCTTGCCCGTGCGTGAGGCTCAGTCTGATTTCAGTCAACGCTTTTATCCCCAGCCTTCACCTAAGGCCATCGATGCGTCCATCTTGGGGTCGCTGGAAGGCAGCCAATATGTGGGCAAGCATCAAGTGGTGGTCATCGATCGCGGCGCGCGCGATGCCCTACGTCAAGGCAGTATGTTCGACCTCTATCAGCCGGGTCACAAGGTGGCCAAAGCTGGCCAAGGGGTATTGGCTAGGCAAGAGGTGCAGCAATTGCCGGATGTGCGCATTGGGCATTTGATGGTGATTCGTCCTTATCAAGATTTTAGCTTGGCGCTGGTCACTCAGAGCGAGCAGCCGATTGCCACTGAAACCCGTTTGCGCTCTCCCCTGGCGACGCTTAAATCCACTGAAGACGTTGTGGACGCAGAGCTACAGGGTAAGGAGCAAGGATGACAGAGCGTGAGCTGCGCGCTTGGCTGACGCTCTATTTTACGCCCAGAATTGGTCCGAAGACCTTCGAGCGTTTGCTAAAGGTGGCTGAGCCGCACGAGATTGTCTCCAGTTCGAGCGACGAGATGCGCGCGTTTGGCTTGAGTGAGCATCAGGTGGAGTATATTCAGCGGCGCGCAGAAAAAGAGGTGGATTGGTGTTTGGCTTGGCGCGAGCGCGAGGCGGATCACCATATCGTCACCCGTGACGCGAGTGACTATCCGCCACTGCTCGCCAACGCCCCAGCATCGCCGGCGGTGCTGTTTGTCAAAGGCAAGCTTGAGGCGATTCACTTACCGCAATTGGCTATGGTGGGCAGTCGCAATGCCAGTCAGGATGGGCTTTCGCTCGCCAGAGAGTTTGCCAGTGCGTTGGTCAAAGAGGGGCTGTGTATCACCAGCGGACTCGCGCTCGGCATCGATGGCTATGCCCATGATGGCGCGCTGAAAGCGGGCGGAGAGACGGTCGCGGTGCTCGGCAGTGGTCTTGGCGAAGTGTACCCTGCTCGCCACCGAGCGCTGGCAGAGCGTATCACTCAGCAAGGCGCGTTGGTCAGTGAGTTGCATCCGCAGGCCAAACCTAAGGCGGATCACTTTCCTCGCCGCAATCGCATTATCAGTGGCTTATCGCTGGGCGTGCTGGTGGTGGAAGCGGCCGAGAAAAGCGGCTCATTAATTACCGCGCGTTATGCCCTTGAGCAAGGCCGTGAAGTGTTTGCCATTCCCGGCTCTATTCATCAAGTCTATGCCAGGGGTTGCCACCGCTTAATTCAACAAGGGGCAAGCTTAGTTCAAGAGGTTGAGGACATCATGTGCGAGCTCGACAGCTTGCTGGCGTGGTCGCGGCAACAGGCGGATAAACAGAGCGAATCACGCACCCAGACGCCGAGCTGCTCGCATTTCCGAGCGCTTTTATCTCCTAACGATAAAGAAGCGACGAAAGTGAGCAAAGAAGAATTGCCATTTCCCGAGCTGTTAGCTAACGTAGGTAATGAGGCTACACCAGTTGATATCTTAGCATCGCGGACCCATATACCCGTGCAGGATGTCATGATGCAGCTCTTGGAGCTCGAGCTTTTAGGGCACGTTGTTGCAGTTTCCGGTGGCTACATTTTAAAGGGGAGGGGCTAGCTATGATGATGGATATTTTGATGTATCTGTTTGAGACCTACATCCATAGCGATGCAGAGTTACAGGTCGACCAAGATGAGCTAGAAGAAGAGTTACTTCGCGCTGGTTTTCATCAGAAAGACATATATAAGGCCCTGGTCTGGTTAGAAGAGTTGGCGGCGCTCCAGCAAACGGAAGCGCACTCAGCGATCTCTGTCAGTACCTCGTCTCCGTCTACGCGTATCTATACCGCCAAAGAGTGCGACCGCCTCAGCCTTGAGTGTCGTGGCTTTTTAATGTTTTTAGAGCAAGTGAGCGTGTTGACGGCGGAAACACGTGAGATGGTCATTGACCGAGTGATGGGGCTCGAAACCGATGAGTTTGAGCTTGATGACCTCAAGTGGATTGTCCTAATGGTGCTGTTTAATGTACCGGGCAATGAAAATGAATACACGCTTATGGAAGAGCTTCTTTACACCAAAGAGCAGGGTATCTTGCACTGATACCGTCGCTTTGCGACCCTAAGTGATATGAGTAATAAAATCGACCATCAGTTGTTTTCTGCCCACGAGCACGCCTTAGAACATCAGGCGTGCCCGAAATGCCAAGCTCAAGGCTTGGCGGGGGAGCTGTCGCTGCGCCATGGCAAACATGGTCCTTTCTTGGGGTGCACCTTGTACCCGCAATGCGATTACATCAAACCTTTGCATCAAAATGATGGCCACATCGTTAAAGAGTTAGGTGTGCCATGTCCTGAGTGTGGTCATGAGTTGGTGCTGCGCCAAGGTCGCTATGGGATGTTTGTCGGTTGCAGTCATTACCCTGAGTGTCACCACATTGAGTCGATCGATGCCCCTGCAGAGCCGAGTGAGGACAACGTCGCCATCGCCTGCCCTGAATGCCATCAAGGTCAGCTGACCGAGCGTAAATCTCGCTTTGGTAAGCTGTTTTATGCATGTGACCGCTACCCGAAATGCAAGTTTGCCGTCAATCAGCCGCCCGTCAGTGGTGAGTGCCAAGTGTGTGGGTTTCCACTGCTGGTGGAAAAGCACAGCGCAAAAGGCCAACAGTTGCAGTGTGCAGCTCGACGTTGTCAGGCCATTCAGTCTTAATTTTCGGCGAGTGCCTATTTAAGACTATATCGTGATTTAAGACTATACAGTGGTAAGGCGATATCGGAGCGGCCGAGCGTTACAGCAAATACAATGTCATTAAAGACAAAAAAGGCGCCATGAGCGCCTTTTTCAATCCAGTGTTCGCAGAGCCAACACTCATTTGATCCGATTACGATTCGAAGTTTTGTGCAAACTCATGCACCGCAGGGAAGGCATCGCTGTCGAGCAGGGTGGCCAGTTCACACAGCTTGCGTTGTAGCTCACCACTGTAGTCGCCGCAGACATTGATGTGACCCATCTTGCGTCCAGCACGCTTCTCTTTGCCGTACCAATGGATATGGCACCCTTCAATGGCCAGCAACGCTTGTGGCAGCGTATCTTCGCCAAGGATGTTGATCATCGCCGTTTCACGAACCAGTTTGGTGCTGCCAAGCGGCAAGCCACACACGGCTCTTAGGTGGTTTTCAAACTGACAGGTCTCTGCGCCTTGCTGCGTCCAGTGACCGGAGTTGTGCACGCGCGGTGCAATCTCATTCACGAGCAGGGTGCCATCGACATCGAAAAACTCAAGGGCAAGCACGCCCACGTAGTCGAGACTCTCGGCTACAGCGCTAAACATCGCCTGCGCTTGGTCTTGCAGCTTCGGGTCAGAAATGGCGGTCGATAGGCTTAGCACCCCTTGGGTGTGGACGTTCTCAGCCAGAGGGTAAACAGCGACTGAGCCGTCTTTGGCTCGTGCGCCCACCAAGGAAACTTCTCGGCCAAACGGGACAAACTCTTCCGCCACAATCGCTTGTGTCTCACTGGCTTGGATGCATTGTGCCATCTCTTGCCAAATGCTGTCCGCTTGAGCGGCGTCTTTCAATCGCCATTGGCCTTTACCATCGTAGCCACCTAGGGCACTTTTCAGCACCATAGGAATGCCGACTTTTTCGATCGCGCGATCAAAATCTTCCCGGCTCTCAATGACATGGTAGTTGGCGTTGCGAACGCCCGCTTTGTCTAATAGCGCCTTCTCAATACGGCGATCGCCACCGGTTTTGATCGCTTCTGCTGACGGGTAAAACTTCCCGCTTTGCTCGCAGAGGGTCAAAATATCGTGTGGGATATGTTCAAACTCAGCCGTGATCACATCGGCACGCTCAATGGCATTGCGAAGACCGTGGCCCACCACGTGTTGGGTGAGAGGATGGACAATGTTTTCACTGCCGACATCGTACGCCGAGATCTCAATGTTCAGTGGTGCGCCCGCAAGAGACATCATTCGTGCTAATTGGCCTGCACCTAACACCAACACATGCATGGTTTAGTCCTCGGCTGGGTTTGGGTTAGCAAGGACGGTCTCAGTTTGCTCTTGGCGAAACGCTTCGACCTTCTCCATCACGGACTCATCGTGGGTACCGATGATTTGCGCGGCCAAAATACCCGCATTCGCTGCGCCCGCTTCGCCGATCGCCAGTGTACCGACCGCGATGCCTTTTGGCATTTGCACGATAGAAAGTAGCGAATCCATCCCTTTTAGGGCACGTGATTGAACAGGAACACCCAAGACAGGTAAGCTTGTGAACGCCGCAGCCATGCCCGGCAGGTGCGCAGCGCCGCCAGCGCCAGCAATGATCACTTTCAGACCGCGCTCTTTCGCGCTGTTGGCGTAGTCTGCCAATAATTGAGGAGTGCGGTGCGCAGAGACGACTTTAGTTTCGTATTCAACACCAAATCTATCCAGCATTTCCGCGGCGAGCTTCATTGTTGGCCAATCTGATTTTGAACCCATGATGATACCGACTTTCATCTCAAACTCCTTCAACCTTTTGTGTGGAATGAAAAACAGGATGTGTCGTAAACCCAGTACAACCACATCGCCAATTTGTGCGCATTATACGGCGTTTTCCCTAGCAAGCAAACGTTTGCGCGCACTTTGAACCGCGCAGTGATTAGTCTTCGACGCAGATTCTTTGTACACTGAGTCTCATCCCAAGAAGACGCAGCCAGTGACTGCGTGGTGAAACAGGGCCTACCCTGCAAGGAAGTAAAATGTCAGAAATCGATAAGCAGGCGGTGAAGCAGTTTTTGTTGGCACTGCAAGAGACCATTTGTCAGCAGCTTGAGCAGGCCGACGGCCAAGCGCTGTTTGTTGAGGATGCGTGGCAGCGTGAACCCGGAGAGCGGCTCGGTGGCGGTGGTCGCACCCGAGTGATGAAAGCAGGCGCGGTGTTTGAGCAAGGCGGCGTCAACTTCTCTCATGTCTCTGGCAAAGCGATGCCCGCTTCGGCGACTGCCCATCGCCCAGAGTTAGCCGGGCGACGCTTTGAAGCCATGGGTGTGTCATTGGTGATGCATCCGAATAACCCTTATGTACCCACCTCCCATGCCAACGTGCGCTTTTTTATTGCCGAAAAAGAGGGCGAGGCGCCGATATGGTGGTTTGGCGGCGGGTTCGATTTGACCCCTTTCTACCCATTTGAAGAAGATGCTCAGTTCTGGCATGGCAGTGCGAAAGAGGTGTGTGAACCTTTTGGTCGAGACGTGTATGCCAAGCACAAAAAATGGTGTGATGATTACTTCTATCTGCCGCACCGTGATGAAACGCGTGGCGTCGGTGGGCTATTTTTTGATGATCTCAACGAGTGGCCATTTGATAAGTGTTTTGATTACATCAAAGCGGTCGGTGAAGGGTATACCCAGGCGTATTTGCCGATTGTTGAGCGCCGCAAAGAGACGCCCTACACTGACCGAGAGCGTCAATTTCAGCTTTATCGCCGTGGTCGCTATGTGGAGTTTAATCTCGTCTATGACCGAGGAACCTTGTTTGGTTTGCAAAGTGGTGGCCGAACCGAGTCGATTTTGATGTCGATGCCGCCACTGGCTCGCTGGGAGTACAATTATCAGATTGAGCCAGACAGCCCTGAAGCGGTTTTGTATCGCGATTTCCTCAAACCGCGTGATTGGTAACGTGTTTATCTCTGCATAGCGCTTGATCCTGGCCGGGATAGTGATAGGGTCAATGACCGTTGACCCGTTTATTTTTGTGTAGGTAAGGACATGACACAACCTCTTGACCGCTATGTGGTGTTTGGCAATCCCATTAGCCAAAGTAAATCGCCTTTTATCCATACCTTATTTGCTCGCCAGACCAACCAAGCGTTAACCTATCAAACGCAGCAGCCTGAGATCGGCACATTCAAAACGGCGGTAGCGGAGTTCTTTGCCGCAGGTGGTAAGGGGTGCAACATCACCGCACCGTTTAAAGAAGAGGCGTTTCAGTTTGCGACCCGCCTGACTGAGCGAGCGCAATTGGCCGGTGCCGTTAATACCTTAAAGAAGTTAGATGATGGAGACATCATTGGTGATAACACCGATGGTGAAGGATTAGTGCAAGATTTGCTTGCCCAGCAAGTGGTACTGAAAGGGGCGAGAATACTATTGCTTGGCGCTGGCGGCGCGGCGCGCGGCGTGATCAAACCGCTGCTCGACCAGCACCCGCACTCAATAGTGATCGCCAATCGCACCAAAGCCAAAGCATCACAGTTGGCAGAGCTTTTCGCTGAGTTTGGTGTGGTGCAAGCCGCCTCACTGGAAGAGGTCGAGACTGGCTTTGATGTCATCATTAACTCAACGTCGTCGGGATTGAGTGGTGAGTTGCCAGCGGTATCTCCGACCATTTTTCAAGGTTGCCAAGTGGTGTATGACATGGTCTACCGCGCAGGCAAAACGCCTTTTAATGCCTGGGCGGAACAATCGGGTGCGCCCGTCAGCTATGATGGCTTAGGGATGTTGGTTGGCCAAGCGGCGGAAAGCTTTATGCTGTGGCGAGGTTTACGTCCAGGCACTAAGCAGGTGCTGCGCGAGCTGCGTAAAAATTTACAAGGGTAAAAGATGAATCAATCGATTTTGTTTCCCGATCGACAGCATTGGGATGAAGAGCGCGCTGCGGTTTGCTTTCCTGCTCAGCAAGCGGGTGCCTTGATTGAGTGTGTGGTGAGCCAAGCGGTACTGGAGTCGTATGCGCAGCAAAGCATTACCTCGGGTCAACACGCCATCGAACTGTTTGAACAATGGCGCTTTGACCTCGAAGAGCAAGCTGAGTCTTTAATAGAAGACGAGATGTTTAACAGCCGCGGTGAAATTGAACTCAACCAGAGATGATCTCAACTTCATTTAAGTAGTCGTCTTTATTCTGCACGTAGTTATCGGCAGACTTTTGTAAGAAAGCGCGCTCTTTGTCTGTCAAAGGGCGAGCCTGCTTAACTGGACTGCCGACATACAGATAGCCACTTTCCAATGTTTTCCCCGGTGGGACTAAACTGCCTGCTCCCACCATCACCTCATCTTGAATGACCACACCATCGAGCACGATCGCGCCCATGCCAACGAGCACGCGATGACCAATGGTACAGCCGTGCAGCATTACCTTATGACCCACGGTCACATCATCACCGATAATCAGTGGGTAGCCTTGAGGGTTTTCTGCATTCTTATGGGTGACATGAAGCACCGAACCATCTTGAATGTTGCTACGCGCACCAATTCGGATATGGTTGACGTCTCCACGAGCGGCCACCAAAGGCCAAACACTGGCATCATCGCCTAGTGTGATGTCGCCAACCAAGACAGCACTGCTATCTATATAGACACGATCGCCAACTTGAGGTTGGATACCTTTATAACTGCGTAGGGAACTCATCTCTTCTCCTATATGCGATAGCACGATATGTTGCCAAGAATAGTGGCAAAAATAGCCCGTTGCGCATAGAAAATACGCAAACAGTAAAAAAATCAAAAAAATCGCTGAAAAGGGGTTGCCAATGTGACGCCGATCTCTATAATGCCCCCTCGCTGACACGGCAAGACGACTCCAATAAGTTGATACTCACCGTAACAGCAAGGTCTAAATAGCCCAGCAAAAATTGCTTGAGAAAAGTTTGAAAAAAGTGGTTGACACTAAAACTTAAATCGCTAAAATGACCGTCCGTCTTGTGAGTGACCGACGTCACAGCCAACGAGCGCTCTTTAACAATATAAACCTATCAATCTGTGTGGGCACTCGTTGATGATAATCCAAATAGTTTCTTACAAAGAGAAATCAATTTAGGTTTCAATGATACTGAAGTGACCATTGAGTCTTCGGACTCAGCACAGTCAATTCAAACATTACTTTCGAACTAGTTTATTAGTCGACTAGGGAACTGTATCAGTATTCATTGAGCCGAACAAAATCTTAAATTGAAGAGTTTGATCATGGCTCAGATTGAACGCTGGCGGCAGGCCTAACACATGCAAGTCGAGCGGAAACGACTTAACTGAAGCCTTCGGGGAACGTTAAGGGCGTCGAGCGGCGGACGGGTGAGTAATGCCTGGGAAATTGCCCTGATGTGGGGGATAACCATTGGAAACGATGGCTAATACCGCATAATAGCTTCGGCTCAAAGAGGGGGACCTTCG
>NZ_JCBDHE010000005.1:0-29790 GCF_059834225.1 Vibrio sp. R10-SG3-ISO3
ACTACACACCTCCCAAGTATTACCCTTGATAGAACTTTTGAAGATTACCCTCTGTATTACAGCGACAAGGGGTTGTACGAGTCAGCACTGACTTCGATGGTTGATGTCTTTGAACTGGCTCTCAGTCAGTTTGAAGTCGCTCTCGTTACACGTTTTGACTTATATCTGCCTAAAGATCATCAAGATGCAAAGTTTTGCATCCTGAACGATTACTTTGAAATCCTGAAAGAGAAGCTGAACGCCGATTCGTTGCACTACGTGTGGCGTAAGCGAGAGGATAACCGTTCGCACCAATATCGAGTGGTTTTGTTTACTGATTATAAGCAGAATTTTGGTGATGCCATTTACATGGAGAAAAGTAATGAACTTGTGGGGCATCTGAAAACAGCTTGGGGAGAAGCGATTAAAAAGCACTACCAAGGTAATGAGCGCTCCATGGTCCAACTGAATGACCGAGGGAACAATAGCCTGGGTACACGCTGCAAGAGCACTGACACTAACATAAAGAACAGTGTCTTTAAACGGATGAGCAACCTTGCTGAAGCATGGAAAGAAGAGCGTTACTTCTTTGGCTCTAGTGCAGATTAGACACGACTGCATTTTTTTACAGTAGCGGCTTATCTCATGGGTATATACAAAGCAGGAGACGATTCCCAATGAGATTTCTAAGACTTAAAGACGTAATGGCGATTACAGGGCTAGGCCGATCCACTATCTACAAGTTCATGGCAGATGAAACCGATTTTCCGAAGAGTGTGCCACTCGGTGGGCGTGCCGTGGCTTGGGTAGAAAGTGAAATCGAGGAATGGATGGAATCGCGTCTGAGCATGCGAGACAACGCAGAATCCTTTCAGTAACACAAACATCAAATCACACCATCAACAGGGTGCAGGCTAAGCAAAGTCATGCGCCCTTTTTCAATTGGAGAGATAAAAAATGAGTTATTCAATTTACGTAGACGGCTCAGCACCAAACAATCAACACGTCTGTATGCGAGGTGGCATAGGGCTGGTGGTCATGGATGAAGACAATGAGATAGTCCATGAAGAGAGCATCACCATTGACCGAGAGACGGATTGTGCGGAACTGGAGTTACTGGCATTTATCGAAGGGCTGGAGTATGCCGAAGATGGTGATGTTATCTATTCAGATAATGATTACTGTGTTAAAGGTTTCAACATTTGGCTTGATGACTGGAAAGACCGAGGCTGGCGTAAAGCGAATAAGAAGCCGGTTAAGCATCGGCAACTCTGGAAACAAGTCGATGAACTGCGTTCTAGAAAGTATGTCGAGGTACTTAAAGTCAAAGCTCATTCTGGTGTTAGAGGGAATGAGATAGCGGATTCGTTAGCAGTTGATGCTGCTAGAAGTGATATCGATTGATGTAACAATGCGGTTTGTAGGCACAATCCAACAAACCGCTATTATCCCGTTATTTGCGTTTTTGTAGATAACATATATCTGAAGCTTGATGCGATGTGGGAGGGAGAGCGGGCATTAGACCAACCGCTCTCTTAGCAAGTTTTTGCCCCAAAGTGAGTTTGCGAGAAGTCCATTTAAACGCAGTGAACCAATTTCTCATTAGAAAATCTAATGTTAAGAAGCTCGTTCATTATTTAGAAAAGTGTTATAAGTAATAACCCTCCATAATCAAATTACGAAGGGCAAACAGCCAAAACTTTAAGTTTGCACAGTGAGTACAATTTTTCCAACATGCTGTTTTTCTCTAAATTCCATCTGTGCTTGAACAATTTCCTCTAGCGGGAAGGTCTTAGCTATTAATGGCTTGATATTACCTTGTTCTAAGTGATGGACTAGGTTAGTAAAAACACTCGGCTCGAGTACCGTACAACCATAGAAGCTTAAATCCTTAAGGTACAGTGTGCGTACATCTAGCTCTACCAAAGGCCCACCTATTGCGCCAGATACAGCGTAGCGACCTTTGGGGCGCAGAACCTCTAAAAACTGATACCATTGGTTGCCAGCGACTAGGTCGATAACCACGTCTACACTATTTTTTCCTAATGTATCAGCGAGGCCTTCGTCTCTGTTGACCACCATATCAGCGCCAAGCTCTCTAACTAATTCGCGCTTATTCGAGCTGGTGATCGCAATTACTATCGCGCCACGAGCTTTAGCAAGCTGAATTGCTGCTGAGCCTACCCCTCCAGATGCGCCTGAGATCAATACATGATCGCCTTCTTTGACTTTGGAACGGGTCAACATGTTTTCCGCGGTAGAATAAGAACACGGAAATGATGCGAGTTCTATATCATTTAAGTCTGAATTTATTTTATAGGCGTGCTTTGAAGAAACGACAGCATACTCAGCAAAACCACCATCACATTCAGAGCCAAAATACCACGGAGACTTCTTATTCTCACCGTTTACATCGACAATACATGGTTCAACCAGAACACGTTCTCCGATGCGACCTAAATCAACGGAGCGGCCAACTGCAACAATTTGACCGCAAACATCTGCTCCTTGGATTCTAGGAAAGCTCAGTGCGTTACCACTCCAACTAGCATCTTCACTGTTTTGGTCACTTTTTGAGTACCAGCCAATACGAGTATTGATATCTGTGTTATTGACTCCTGCCGCTGATACACGAATTAATACTTCAAAGTCTTTCGGTGTTGGGACTGGAATATCGTCACGATATTCCAGCATATTAGAACCACCGTGACCATTAAGTAATACAGCTCTCATTGTTTTCGGTATTTTAGTCATACTTTGTTCTCTGATAGTAATGCCAAGATTGTGTGTTGTGCTGATTGAATTGCGTCATTCCCTATAATCGGCCACGCGCTCGTTACTCCTTCATGAAGTAAATACAAGGGAAGAGCTAAGTCTTCGCGTAAACTTTGTCCACCTAAGAAAAGCATAACCTCCTTTTTGTGATTTGTGACCGCGCTAGAGATAAGCTCATTCTCAGGGAATGCTGCAAGAGCATTAAGAGACATACAACCATTTGGCGCGTTTTCAGCCATCCAAATCCCAAGCATGGTGAATATATGTTGTATAGAACCTAACCCTGCTTCTGGAGAGTGCTCTGACAAAAATTTTAGGTAACGTTGGTGGCGATGTTGCAAAGCTCCGACAATCATCTCTTCCTTAGATGGGTAGTGTTTGTACAAGGTTCTTAGGCTTACACCACAGGCGACTTTTAGTTGAGTTACACTCGGCTCTGCAAACCCATAATTGCTAAACGCTTGCTCTAAACTTGCAGCGATCTGGTTTTTTAACATAATGAAACCTATCAAGGTAGAACGTTTGTTTTACTTTTCATGGTAGAGGGAACCTTCTACCTGTGTCAAGAAGGAGTTTTCAGTAGTGGAAATATTGGGGAAAGTATCAATACTGAAATGTATTTATGAATGGGCTTAACGAGGTACGTTTTGTTATCCGTATTTTTCTAATTTAGTAAGCTCTGTAGCTCACAAATGTCCAGAGGTGTGTTGACGTGAATGTGTAACACACCTTTGCCCCAAAATCGTTCAGAGCTAATACTCTACACATTTAGGGGGCGTGCGTTTGCCCTACTAAAAGTTATTCGATGGAGTTGATAATTGTTCATTCTCGTCATTAGGAGACATCTTGCAGTCTAACTTCCCTTCATGTGGTATAACTTATTAATTATCAGTTGAGTTAATATGAAAAAGACTGCACTATCGAAGGATGAAAGACGACTATGTGTCGCCTAATAAGTTATGTGCTAGTGGGAATTTTGAGGATAGAAGTATGAAATATGCCCCAATTAAAGACGAAATTACGTTTGATGATTTCTCTAAAATAGATATTCGAGTGGGTTTAATCGAAGAGGTATCTGAGGTAGCCAAATCTGACAAGCTCATGAAGTTAACAGTCGATTTTGGCGACCATAAGCGTTCGATATTGGCAGGTATAAAACAAGAACGTGAAGACCCAAAAGAAATTGAGGGTAAGCAAGCTCTGTTCGTGGTGAATTTGCCAGAAAGAAAAATGGCAGGTGAAGTATCTCAAGGTATGCTGTTCGACATTGGCTATGAAGATAAACTACAACCATGTCTAGCCTGTCCAGAAACAGAAATGCCTAATGGCGCTAGAGCAGGGTAACGCACATAACAAACGTTTAAGGTTTCAAGATACTTTTTCTAATCCTAGTAAAGTACGTTAGATTTCTTATCTCTAACGCGCTTCTGTCCAAATGTGTATGGTACGCCCCGTTTTGCAAGTAAAAATTCAAAATAACGGAGTTGGTTTGCGCTAATGTATTCGGAGTCTAATTGAGACTTTTTGCTTTAGCCCCAGCTCCACGATGAGATCCGCGCCAGATTGTCCTCAAAAATGTGAAAGCACTCCAGTTGCTGTTCTGGACAACAGGTTTTCAATCTGGTGGTCTAACCGTTTTGTCATCTTTCATTTTCATATGCAAACTTGATTTATGTTCTGATCTCGAAAGTTTTATGAGTTGCCATGACTGACCAAGCGATTCTGGCTAGCTTATTCGCCAAAGCAACCAAAGCTACATTGAAAGGCTTCCGACGCTTCAAGTCTAGTAACCATGTACCAAAATATTTCTCCGCAGTTGCATCTCGCCACAGCACTGATCTAGCTGCGTGAACAAACAGTTCGCGAAGCTCTTTGTTACCCCGCTTCGATATACCAAGAAGCCTCGATTTTCCACCTGTTGAGTATTGGAATGGAACCAATCCTATCCAAGCAGCAAAGTTACGACCGTTAGAAAAATCTTTTGGATTGGATACTGCTGACAGACAACAGGCAGCAGTCATTGGCCCGATACCAGGAATAGATTGCAGCAAAGTAAACAGCTCATTGTCATCATTAAGCGTTTCAATCTTCTTATCTTGTTCTTTAATCTTCTCATTGAGGAGATTGTAATGATCTAATTGTTTTCGTAACTCAAAAACAAGTAGTGGAGGAACTGATTGCCCAGTGTCAGCAAGCCACTGAAAAAGCCGTTTCAAATTTGCATGACCACGAGGGAAACTAAAGCCAAACTCGACAAGAATTGAAGAAATTCGGTTCATCACAGCCGTCCTTTCCCTAATGTAGCCAGTTCGAATTCGAAGAATCACACTTCC
The DNA here is from genome assembly GCF_059834225.1 of Vibrio sp. R10-SG3-ISO3. Taxonomy (NCBI): domain Bacteria; kingdom Pseudomonadati; phylum Pseudomonadota; class Gammaproteobacteria; order Vibrionales; family Vibrionaceae; genus Vibrio; species Vibrio sp. R10-SG3-ISO3. Next base: position 5,088 of record NZ_JCBDHE010000005.1, read on the forward strand.
TAATTGCGCTTGCTCAGATTTAGGCGTTACAAACCTCATTTTAGGTCTTGTCGCAGCTTCGGCTATAGCGTCAGCGTCAATGAAGTCATTCTTGTGGCTTTTAACATACGGCTTAACGTATTGAGGTGGAATGAGCTTAACCTCATGGCCAAATTCCTGGCAGCGTCTAGCTAGCCAGTTAGCACCACAACAAGCTTCCATTGCTATGGTTACAGGTTCATGTACAGAGATAAATTGAATTAGTTTTGCCCTAGAAAACTTATGTCGATATAGCTCTTGACCAGAATGGTCGTGACCTACCAAGTGAAAGGTAGATTTACCAAGATCGATACCGATTGTTTTGATAGCTGACATGATGGCACCTCCCGAAGTTCAGCGACTATGCTGAGTGTAGTTTAGGTGTGGGGCGTACCATCTAATTAACGTGTTTAAGCGGATGGTCAAGGCCGTGTGAAGCTTACGTACAGAAGTAAAAAAAGAATGGGGAGCGTGATTGCTCCCCATTATCATGTTTACCGCTGTTGGTGGTGTTACTTTTCTTTGATGGCTTCACAGCCTTCAGGAACGGTGATGCTCGCTACGTCCTTACCTTTCTGCTGCGCTGCTTTCACATCCATTTTGTATTGAGTGCACTTACCCACACTGACATTGACGGCTCCCGAATCTGCGGATGGGTTACCACCCAGTGTTCCACCAGCAAATGCGGAAGAGGTCGAGAAAACTAACGCTGTCGCGATGAGTAGAGTTGACTTGTTCATAGTTGATCCTTACGAGTCGGTTGAGTGTGTTATTTGGGAATTGAAAGTTAGAAGGAGTAGACAAAGGTGCCAGCGCTGGAAGTGACTTCGATTTCTTTCACGTTGTCCACAGTGCAGTTGTTGCTGTATCCGGTGTAGGTTTGGCCGAACTGCAATGAAACGTTTCTTGCTAGCTCTGAGGTTGTACCTGAGGGTAATCGGCAGTTGCCTCGGTTAATCACTACATTGCTTATTACGGTGTTATTGGTGACGGCTTGCAGGTCAAAGACCAATGTTCCCCAATGCGAGTTAGTCGATATCGATACTTCAATATCTGCCGTTGCTGCTTGAGTCTCTTCTTGGTCGCCACAAGCGGTAAGCCCGATAAACAGGATGGTCATAGCGGCGTATCGGAGTAGGGTGTTGATTAATGTCATAACGGTGCTCTCCTTATCGGTGAGTGAAATTCAGGATGCGCTGACTCCATCGTGTTCACGCATGAACCGCTCAAGATTGAAATCAGTCGGATAGGTAAAAGAAAACGTCGATACACTGGCCTCATCAATCAAAGGCAAGGCTAGGGTGCGTATCGTGTGTTGACCGGATAATCGAAAGAGCAGCAAGAGCGCGTCACACTGAACCGAGAGTCCCAGTGGCTCAATGAGCGCCTTCTCTTGCTGCAATACTTGGCTAGATATCTTGAGCATACGGTTGTGCAGTAATGCCGTGTGTACCTCATTCAACACGTGCCGTTGCTCGTCACTCCATTCACAAATGTTGGGCAATGCCACATGGACTTTAGCTAACCATGCTTGCTCTTTTGAATACGCTGAACCCTTGCGGGGTAAGGGTTTATCTCTCTCCGAGGGGCGACCTTGCCCATAATTCAGCTCATCAGGAACCAGCGCTAGTAAGTACTTGTTGGTCAGTTGCCAATGGAGCATTTCCTGTTTGTTGAGCTTCAGTAATTGCTCTGAAGTTTTCCGATAAACATGAGGCATACTCATCGAATCACACTCTACGTTAAACACCTCCACAATGACTTCATCGAGGTAGCGTTTAATGCTGCGCGTGGTGCGGTGTATATCGAGTAGGGCTAACTGCTGCTGCAACTCCCTAACGGTGATCCATCGATGTTGAGGAATAAGCATCAGCGTGTGCAGCAAAGCGGATAACCCTTCAATGCTGGTTTTATTGCTCATGACTACGCTCTCAATACATCAAAGCTCCACACCGGAGTCGGACATTTAATGTCGGGAGAATAGATGTGGGTCAGACACATAATGTCCAACGGTGAAAACAGCATCAATCGGCAACACGAAAGCGTGAGCCGATTAACATTAACGAGGATTATGCTTATCACTGAGCTCTGCAATCGCTGCCAATAAACCAATCAGTAGTACCACCAGAAAACCTAACATCGTTAGAGAACCGATCGCGCCAAAGAAAGGAGAGAGGGTAAACAGGGTGATAAGAGCGGTGACAAGTTTGATGGTTTGTAGAAGAAGGGAAGTCATGAGTTATTGCGGGGTGACGGCTATCTCGTTGTAAGCGTTCATATCGACATAGGCAAGAAAGTTATTCTCCCATAGCCGATACAGCTCTTTGGCATCACGGCTACCTTGCATCGGTAGCCAGCCACGATAGGCCACAAAGAACTGCCCAACCCGAAAATCAAAATCCAAGTTGCGCTCTAGCTCTGGGTAGTAATTGCCCATATACGCAAAGTCGGTGATGTACTCAATGCTCCATTCCCCTGTTGAGGTTTGGCATATCGCCATCTCAACCGGATGGAAGCCGCCTTCTTCCGCGCTGTAACTTTTATCGCGAAAGTTGAACACCAGATAACGGCTGGTGGTCAGTGCTTCATTACTCAGTAAATGAGCGGTGAGTTGCTCACTTAACAGCTTATGCAGTTTCTTTGACACAGGTAGTAGTGATGCTGTGAAGTTTAATTTGGACATGGTGAGTCCTCCTTGTTTCAGGATTCAAATAAGAAATGAGAGAGTGAGAATTTAGTGGAACGTACCGACCATCGTCAGTTGCACGTCATCAAAGACGTTTCTAGAAAGGTGACGAGCAAAGGCTTTCATCCAGACCGAGAGTAGCTCTTGTACCTCTGGGTTGGATAAATCCGTGCTCCCCACATCGGGTTGATAGCACCAGCGATTAGCTAGGTGAAAGTACAACTCAGGTTCAACGGTTGTGCTGTTGTCGTCGGGATAAGAGAAGCTGGCAAAGAAGACTACCAGCCAAGGGCTAGTATCTGACTCGCGTCTAAGCTGTACCTCTATCGGATGCAAACCTTGCCGACGTCGGTAGTATCTTATCTGGCGGCAGTTCAGCACGAGTCGTTCAGCGTCCTTTGGGAGAGTGTATCGATTCAAAAGTGATTCCAGTGACGTATGTAAAGCGTCATCAATAGAAAGCTCACCGTAGTGTTGCTCAATCATAACCATCCCCTTTCAGCAAATGAGGTGCAGGTATCGCCTGTCACGATATGGTCGAGAACGCGGACATCCACCAGTGCTAAAGCGTCCTTGAGTCTTTCGGTTATGCGTCTATCAGCTTGAGACGGCGTTGAGTCACCAGATGGATGGTTATGGGCAAATATCACCGCTGCGGCATTGACTTCCAACACTGCTTTCACCACTTCTCGCGGGTAGACGCTGGCCGCATCCACCGTTCCTTGAAACAGTTCTTTAAATTCAATCAGTCGGTTTTGGTTATCCAGTAGCAATAAGGTAAACACTTCACGCTCATAGCAGCCTAGCTTGCAGCGCACATACTCTTTAGTGGCATCAGGATTGGTTAGGGCATCACCACGCACGTAGCGCGTAGCCAGTATCTCAGCGGCATGCTCTAGGATCTTATTTTCCTGATAGCGTTGCTGCTTTTGGTAATCGGAAGTTTTGGGACTCATTTCAGGCTCCTGTCGGAATCAGTGATGGGTATTCACATTGATGACATATGCCTAAAGATCTTTGGATTGAGATCATAGGGAGAGACCTCGTACTAACCTAGTTTTCGATTGGATGGATTCTCTTCTCAGAAGGTAATAAAGCATCCATTTACGTTTTTTTACTTGATTAGCACCTAGTTAAATACATAATGAACGTAAACCTTACGTTGTCGGGAGAGTGCTGTGGGTGAAATCAGTACAGAAGTGAAAATTAAGAAAGCTACAATCAATGAAGCTGCTAAAATAGCTGGTGTATCAATAGCCTCTGTGAGTCGGGCGTTAAACAATAAACCTGGCATCAGCGAAAAAACGCGCAATAAAATTCTCAACATTTGTAAAGATCTTGGATTCGTGCCAAGTACCTCTGCTCGTGAGTTAATGGGAAGTTATAAAAATACCGTCGCAATTTCGCTTGGTCCTCATGATTATTATGCCTCTCGTTATCTTGGTATGCTTTGGCCTTCTCTATCTGCGTCTATACGAAACTCTGGCCGTAACTTGCTGCCTGTAAGCTTCGGTGACGTTGGATTGGAACAGGTTGGCGGCGCAATTTTACTTGGTATTACACACAACGATCCACGTATCGAAACTTGCAAAGAGATGGACTTGCCCTATGTTTGTATCGGCATGAGTGAAGGCTCTTTCTGGGTAGCTCCGGATGACTTTAATGGTGGTCGTGAAGCTACGCAGCACCTTATAGATAAAGGCTTGTCCGACATTTGCTTTGTTACCCCAACGACCTATGGAGACGGCTATCATTTCCGTCATCAAGGTTACATGTCGGTGATGGCAAGCAATGCACTACCCGTTCGAGAGTTCAGAACAGGTGCTGACCCTCTCGGTGAAATAGCGGCTTATCGTTACTTTCTCAACATTGATAAAAAGCAGCTTGAGAGCTATCAAGGTTTTGTTTGTGAGTGTGACGAAACGGCACTAGGAGTAATTGCAGCATTAAAAGATCGCGGCTATAAGTTGCCGGATGACTTCTCTGTGGTGGGTTACGATGGTCTACCTGGTATTTCACGTGAATTGACCACCATTAAGCAAGATATGGACAAGATCGCTGAGCGTGTTGCTAGTATGTTAGAACAAGCTATGTTGCGTGAACAGCCAGTTGGCTCTGTGGTTCCTGTGTCGCTTAAGCTAGGTGAAACGAGCTAATTCTTACCCCTCATACCGGCAGTGAAAAATGGAAAACAAAGTGCATAGCGGGCTAAGTCCATGCACTTTGTTTTCGCTTACACTATACAACTTCTCTATTTCTTATCTTTACCACGCATTATTTATCGTTTTCTTCACATTCCCTTACGTAAATTTTACTCAATAGGGAGTGCTCTTACGAATGCTTACTATGAGACATCTGCTTTCATGACATTCCTCTGTAAGTTTTAGAAGAGAATGCACTCGAACTCACTTTTTTTTGAGACGCTCATCACCTTTTTGTGCATTTATGTACGTAAGTGATAGTTATGTGATCATTATAACGTAAGCGCTTACGTTGATTGGGCATAATAGCCACATACTGAAAATGAAGGAAATGAGGGCAACATGAAAAAAACTATATTGGCAGTATCCCTACTAGCTGCTGGCCTATCTGCAAACGTTGTTGCAAGTACGGAAATCACGATTGCCGGCTGGGGCGGTAATGATGTTGTGGTTCTGAACAAGTTAGTTAACGAGGTACTTGCTGACGATTTTGAAAAAGCTGGCCTTACAGTTAAATATCAAGCTGTGGAGGGTGATTTCTCTCAATTTATTACCAACTCTTTATCTGCTGGTACAGCCCCCGATGCTTTTTATATCGATGTAGTTATGGCAAATGCCCTCGTAGGTTCTGGGAAAGTTGCAGCGAATAATGAACAACTTAATAAAGTAGGGACGCACATCATTCCAAGCCTCAACGCGGCGTTTACGCTAGATGGAAAACAGTACGGCATCGCCAAAGACTTCAACACTATTGCTCTACAGTACAACAAAGACATTTTTGATGATGCTGAAGTTGCTTACCCAACCAATGAAGACTCTTGGGAAGATTTACGTAAAAAACTACTGGATGTGAAAGATGCGCTAGCAGATGAAGTGTCTGGTATCTGCGTTATGCCTGATTACGCGCGTTTTGCACCCTTTGCGCTCGCAACAGGCTGGACGCCATTCAACGCTGAAGGCAAAACCGTTCTGGATGAGAACTTCGAGCGTGCATTTAACTTCTACACTGGCTTAGTTACCGAAGACAAAGTGGGCATCTTGGCGACTGACCTTGGTCAAGGCTGGGGCGGCGGCTGTTTCGGTACGGAAGAAACAGCAATCGCGCTAGAAGGTAACTGGATCAGTGGTTACTTACGCGATAAAGCGCCAAACCTGCCTTATGGCACAACGTTGATGCCAAAAGATCCAGTGAGCGGCGAACGTGGCAACCTACTGTTTACTGTTGCTTGGGGCGTCAATGCCGATGGTAAGAACATCGAAGCGACGCAAAAAGCGGTAGAGATCTTAACTAGCCAAAAAGCACAAGAATGGGTGTTGGATTCAGGTCTTGCTCTGCCAAGCCGTGAAGCGCTTGGTAAGTCAGAGTTCTTTGCACAGCAAGATTCAGAAAGTGAACTAGCCAAACAAGTGTTTGAAGGTGCTCTTGAAGGAAATGTAGAGCCATTCGCATTTGGTAACTACGGCACAGCATGGATGACTCCGATTAATGAAGCATTGAATTCAGTGTTGCTTGGTCAGATGACGCAGAAAGAAGCGATCAAGATGGCGCAAGCTAAATACGATGCACTGATGGCGAAATAACGGGGCGAGGATGAACTCTTTACGTTTACGCCAACAAGTTTACGGATGGCTCCTAGCTGGGCCATTTGTACTGACTTTGGTGGTGTTCTTTCTATACGCACTGATCAGAACGGTTTACTTCAGCTTTACCGAGTACGACTTGTTCAGCGAAGCAATCTGGGTTGGTTTAGCGAACTTTAAAGCTCTGCTTACTGACGATTTATTTCTGCTTTCACTGGCAAACACCATTTGGTTCTCGTTGATCGTGACCTGTGTGCAAACCGTGTTAGCACTTGGCTTAGCGATTTTGGTGAACTCTAAAATTCGCGCCAAAAGCTTCTTTAGAACCGCATTTTACTTACCAAGTATTTTGTCGAGTGCAGCGGTGACACTGATCTTCATTTGGTTTTACCAAAAGAACGGTTATCTCAACGGCTTTGTCACCGATGTGGTGAACCATTACCCACACTTGAGCTGCTTTGTGCTTGTCGCTATCGCTACTCAGTTTGTGTTGGTAACCAAAGACCGTTTGAAAGGCTTACCGGTAGGTTGGTTGGATCCTGCATGGGGCATTCTCTCTTTCATTGTTGCGGGTGTGGCGACTTTCGTAGCCAGCGCAATGAGCTGGGTAGAAGTGACAGACCAAATCGTGGAGGTGAACTGGTTGAACACGCGTGACAATGTGGGGCCGATGCCTTTAACGCTTTGGGCAATCGTGATTCAGAACATTTACACCACTATCCCGACCTTCATGTTGCTGTTCCTAGCAGGCTTGCAAGGCATTCCGGGTGAGCTTTACGAAGCGGCCCACATTGATGGTGCGAACAAGTGGCAACAACACTGGAACATTACGATTCCTCAGTTAGCACCGGTGACGTTCGTTGTCGTGACTTTCTCGATTATCGGTACGCTACAAATGTTTGACCAAGTAGCACTACTTGGCTCGGCAGCACCGTTGGAATCACGTATTACGCTGGCTTACTACGTTTACCACAACGCTTTCCCACCGGGTGGCACGCCACAAATCGGCATGGCAAGCGCAGCAGCATTGGTATTGGCATTGATCACGTTGGCAGTGGTTTATCTACAGAAAATCTTTGGTGTGAAGGAGAAAGCAGATGACTAATCCTTTTTCAACCATGAATCAAGATGATGCAAAACCTATAGCATCAATGGAGGATGTCTCCAAGTTCCAAGCGCGCCGTCGCTGGGCAAAAGTGGCGTGGGTTTACAGTGCTTTGCTACTGGTTGCGACTGTCATGCTAGGTACGTTCGTGGTGGCTTTCTTAGCGAGTTTGAAAGATGACCCACTAGAGCAGCCATTTAAGTTCAACTTTGCACAGGTTCAGCCAAGCAACTGGGGTGCTGCTTACCAACTCGGTAAAGAAGGTAACGATGCGCCAATGTTCGGTGGTTTTGCTCCGGGCGCAGAAGTGAACTTCACCGTAACTTACGCGGTGGAAGACGGCAAAGAGCTGGCAACTCCAGAGATTGAAGTGCCACGCCGTCGTCCAGGTACAGGTATGGCTGCGGCTATCGTGACCGACTTTGCTGCCGATTACGCGCAAGTCAGCGAGCCAGTGCTGGTAGACACCAACGACAACGTGACGTTTGTAGAGAGGCGTGGTCGTCGTGAACTTACTAAGCAAGGTCACAGCCAAACGTGGGAATTTTCCATCAAGTATCAAGGGCAAGGTCCTGAGATTGCAACGCTACCACTAACGGTAGAAGTGCCGCGCGGCCAAGTGCTCATTGATAGCACACTAGCGCCAAGCAAGATGGAACGTCGTGGCCGTGTCGCGGCATGGGATAACGCAGCGCCGGGTGTGATTGGTTATGTATTTAAGTCTTACGTTCGCGTGTACACCGAGTCGGTAAGCCTAGATACAGGTAAGAGCTTATTTATGAGCTGGACCATCAACTCGTTCTTCATTGCGATTGGTAAGGTGATTCTGACCCTGTTCTTTGCATGTACTGCGGGTTATGCCTTAGCTCGATTGAAGTTCACTGGTGCGCGTGCGGTGTTCGCTTTCATGTTGTTCAGCATGATGATTCCGGGCCAAGTAACGTTCATATCCAACTACTTAATTTATAAAGATATCGGCTTATTGAATACACCATGGGCGGTCATCACCGCGGTCGTTGCTTCGGGTCAGGTTCTGATCATGAAACAGTTCTTCGAGAACATTCCGAAAGAACTGGAAGAAGCAGCAATCGTAGATGGCGCAAGCCCTGCTGTGATTCTTTGGAAGGTATTTATGCCATTGGCGAAGCCAGCCATCTTGTCGGTCACCATCCTTGGTTTCCAAGGTGCTTGGAACGACTTCTTCTGGCCGCTTGTGGTGATTAACAGCCCAGCTGACGCGTTCACGCTTCCTGTTGGTCTATTGAGTTTACGTAACGCCTATGGCGTAGCAGGTGACTGGAACCTGATCTTGGCGGGGGCTTTCCTGTCAACAATCCCAGTACTGATTGTATTTATGGTTTTCCAACGTTACTTCGTGGGTAACGACATTTCTTCCGCTGTTAAAGGTTAAATTTCGGGGATATTTAAGATGTTTATGAACTACAACGCTGGTCAAGGCGAACTAAAAAACTGGATCGTTGAAGAGACGGCGTTTGACTCAGCTTTCCAAGGCAAATGTGAAGTGGTAATGAGCCAAGGTAATGGCTACATGGGTGCGCGTAGTGCAACGGAAGAAAAATACGTGGGCCAAGTTCGCAACCTTTTCGTTGCGGGTACATACAACAAGTTTGATGAAGATGAAGTAACAGAGCTGCCAAACGCGGCAGATATGAGCGCTATCGAAATCTTCATCGATGGTCGTCGCTTCCACCTAGAAACGGGTGAAGTGAGCAACTACTCTCGTCGTCTAAACGTGAAAAACGGTGAACTTATCCGTGAGTTCACGTGGACAAACACAGAAGGTAAGAGCTTCGAGATGCGCTTCCGTCGCTTCTTCTCGCAAGCAAACCTTCACCTAATGGCGTTCGATGTTCAAGTTAAGGCTGTGAACAGCGACGCGAAGATTGAAATCCGCTCTGGTGTGGATGCGCAACTTTCAAACTCGGGTGCACAGCACTTCCACGAAGGTGAAAAGCGTATCTACGATAAGCGATTTATTGAGCTTTTACAGCACACAACAGAGAGCAAAGTAGACTTCGTATTCCTAACGTCTCACCGTTACTTTGTAAACGGTCAAGAAACTGAAATCGACCCAGGCCTACAGATGGATCGCCGTAAAGTATGGCTTAACATCCACCACGATCTGAAAGCGGGCGAAACATTCGGTACTGAGAAAGTGGGTGTAGTACACACATCTCGCGACAAGCAGTTCGACGTTGAAGGCTACGAGCTTCAAGCACTGCGTGACCACGCGTTAACAGACCTAAAAGCAAACGCAGACCGCAGCTTCGACGAGTTACTAGCAGACAGCGCGGCTGAATGGGACAAGCGTTGGGCTGGTATGAACATCACTATCGGTGGTAACGACTTTGACCAACTGGCGATTCGTTTTGCTCAGTACCAACTGAACATCTTCACGCCAATGCACGACTCTCGCTTCGGTATCGGTGCGAAAGGTCTATCTGGCGAAGGCTACAAAGGTCACTCGTTCTGGGATACAGAAGTATTCATGCTTCCGTTTTTCATCTACACCATGCCAGAAGTGGCGCGCAGCCTACTTGAGTACCGCTTTAAGACGCTAGATGGCGCTCGTAAGAAAGCGAAAGACAACGGCTACATTGGTGCACAGTTCCCATGGGAATCGGCACTAACGGGTGAAGAAGTAACGCCAGTATGGGGTGCAGTAGACATCATCACGGGTAAGTCGACGAAGATTTGGTCTGGCTTTATCGAGCAGCACATCACGTGTGACATCACTTACGCATTGTGGCAGTACTACCAAATCACTGGCGATCAGAAGTTCATGGATGACATGGGCTACGAGATCATGTTCGACACAGCAACGTTCTGGACAAGCCGCCTAGATTGGCTAGAAGACCGCAACATGTGGGGTATCTGTGACGTAATCGGTCCTGATGAGTACAAAGAGCACATCGACAACAACGCGTTCACTAACTACATGGCGGTAGAGAACATCAAACTAGCGATTCGTTACTACGAGGATCTAGAAGCGTCGAACCCAGAGCTACTGGCTAAGCTGTCTGAAAAGCTAAACCTAGTGGAAGCTCGTCAAATGTGGCTAGACCGCGTAGACAACATCTACCTACCTAAGCCACGTGCTGAAGATAAGGTAATCCCACAGGATGACACTTACCTACAGAAAGAAATCATCGACCTGACTAAGTACAAAGAGCAGCCATTCGTTGGTGGTCTGTTCCAAGACTACAACCTAGAACAGGTTAACGACATGCAGGTTTCTAAGCAGGCGGACATCATGGTGCTATTCCTACAGCAGGAAGACAAGTTCGACCTAGAGACGAAGTTAGCTAACTGGAATTACTACGAGCCGAAAACGCTACACGATTCATCGCTAAGCTTGTCTACCCACTCGGTACTGGCATCAGATGTTGGTAACCCAGAGCTGTCTTACGACCTGTTCCAACAAGCGGCATCTATCGATATTGGCCAGAACATGAAGAGTTCTGACCACGGTATCCACGCGGCCTCTATTGGCGGCATGTGGCAGTGTGTGGTTTACGGCTTCGGTGGTGTTCGTATGCTAGGTGGCAACCTGCGTATTAACCCTAACCTTCCTAAGCAATGGGAAAGCCTGAACTTCCCAATCTACTGGAAAGGTGAGCGTCTAGAAGTGACCGTTGACCAAGAGCAAGTTCGTATCGAGCGCCCTGAGTTCAACGGCCAAGTGCTAAACATCGAAGTTGCAGGTGAGCCACGTGTTATCGATTCAACAGAGGTGACGTTCAATGTGTAAGGCATTTATTTTCGACCTAGATGGCGTTATCACCGATACGGCTGAGCTGCACTACCAAGCGTGGCAACGTATGGCGAACGAAGAAGGTTACTACTTCGACCGTGAAATCAATGAGCAGCTACGTGGCGTATCTCGTCAAGCGTCGCTGAACATCATCTTGAACGGCAAAGAGATCAGCGAAGAGAAGTTTGCTGAGCTAATGAAGCGTAAGAACGATTACTACGTGGATCTGCTGAACACGATTTCTGCGAAAGACGTTCTACCGGGTATTGAGCAGTTCCTACTTGAGCTAAACGCACGTGGCATCAAAGTGGCACTGGCGTCAGCAAGTAAGAATGCTCGTCCTATTTTACACCGTCTCGGCTTAATACCGTTGTTTGATGCTATCGGTGATGGCTGGTCTGTAAACCGCTCTAAGCCAGCACCAGACGTGTTCATTCACGCAGCAGGCCAAGTAGGCGTAAACGCTGACGAGTGTATCGTGGTTGAGGATGCTGAAGCTGGTGTAGACGCAGCAAAAGAAGCGGGTATGCGCGTTGTGGGCATTGGTCCTAACGACCGCGTTGGTCATGCGACATGGCGTTTCGATGATACCAAAGGCATCAACTTGGGCGACATCCTAGGTTAATCCAAAATAAGAAGTGTGGTGGGGCAGTCGTTGACGTCGGCGTGCTGCCCCCGAATCACCTAAAGCCCAGACTCTTAAAAAATTATAGGTAGAACAATGGCACGTTTAGAACTGAAGAACATCAACAAAATTTATCCTGATGGTGCACACATCATCAAGGATGCCAACCTGACCATTGAAGACGGTGAATTTACGGTATTCGTTGGGCCATCAGGTTGTGGTAAGTCAACCATGCTGCGTATGGTCGCAGGTTTGGAAGAGATTTCATCAGGGGACATGTGCTTAGATGGTGAGGTGGTTAATAACCTTTCACCAACAGACCGTGGTATTGGCATGGTGTTCCAATCTTATGCACTTTACCCTCACATGACGGTCTACGAAAACATTGCTTTTGGCTTAAAACTAGCGAAAAAAGGTAAAGACGACATTGATTCAGCAGTGTGTCAGGTAGCGGAAATTCTAGAGCTGACAAGCCTTCTGAAACAGAAACCAAGTCAATTATCGGGTGGCCAGCGTCAACGTGTAGCGATTGGTCGTGCGATTGTTCGCAATCCGAAGTTGTTTCTGCTTGATGAGCCGCTGTCTAACCTAGACGCATCCCTTCGTGTTCGTATGCGTTTGCAGTTAGCGGAATACCACAAAACCCTCAAATCTACCGTGATTTACGTAACCCACGATCAGGTTGAAGCGATGACGCTTGCCGACAAGATCGTGGTACTTCGCGCAGGAGTTGTAGAGCAAGTTGGCTCACCTCTGGATCTGTACTACTTCCCTCAAACTCTGTTCGTCGCAGGGTTTATCGGCTCTCCAAAAATGAACCTACTACCAGCGAGACTGGTGTCAGCCTGTGATGAAAAAGCAAAAGTTGAAGTAGGTGATTACACCTTTCAAGCAGACGTAAACGCAAAAGGTGCAACACAAGGCGCATTGATGACACTTGGTATTCGTCCAGAAGACATCCACCTCGATGAAGAAGGTGCGGGCGTGATTGTTGAAGGCTTCGAACGTCTAGGTACTGAGTCTCTGTTGTACACCACGCTGGTTCGCGGTGGTCAAGAAGTGCTAGTTCGCGTTCCAGGTACCGTGCATGTGGAAATTGGCCAGCGTTTGAACATTCGTATTCCAGCTGAGAAATGTCACTTGTTCGATAGCAAAGGCCATGCGTTTCAGCGCGGTATGATGCTGAACGATTTGATTACGCCTCCGCCGAAAATCAAACAAGTTATCTAATTCGGCGTACGCCGACACCAGTCTAAAAATAAAAAAAGCCCGCTGTAGCGGCGGGCTTCGGGATTACTGCATTCAAAATTCGGGTTCTTGATGAATTTTGCATGTGACCTTAATGCCTGTTGGCGCAGGCATCAAAAACACTCCCGTTGGCGCGGGAAAGACAGTAACGATGAAATAATAAGGTAAACATCATGAAAAAAACAGTAGTGGCTTCTTCCATCCTCTTTAGCTTGACCCTTTCTGGGTACGCCTTTGCCAACGACACAGATGAGAGTACGGGTATCACACCGGAGCTGAAGTCTAAAGTTCAGGCACTTTCCGATGAGTTCTCCAAAGCAGAGATCCTGACTGCAATCGGGTATGAAAAACCTGAAAACAGCAAGCTGCATGGTAGCCTGGGTACTAACCTGGAAGTAGAAAGGTTCAACCGGGACGACGGTATCTCTGAGGGTAAGCTTAAATATACTCTGGCGCAGGGCAACTTCAGTCATGAAGATCTTCCCGGCTGGGGTTTTGGCTTCTACTCTGCGCGTGAGGAACTTTTCTCGGGCAACCTTAAGCATGCAGACTACAATCGCGGTGTAAACGCTATTCAGGAAGTGTGGATTAATAAATCCAATGGATTTGACGGCGGAAGCTGGGGATGGCAGTTCGCCATGAAAGGGGAGAGTATCGATAAGCGTACTACTCCTGAAGGAAAAGTATTCGGTAACTATCAACTGACTGACAGACTTGATATCCACGGTTACGCCATGTATCACGTTGAGTATAAGCGAGGAGCCGGTGAGTTCCGTTTCTGGGAGATTGAACCCGGGTTTGGTTATAAGATCGCAGACAACATGGGTGCATGGATCAATTTCCGTTACCAGGAAGGTGAATGGCATGACAAGAGCGCCGGCCACGTCAACTCAGAAGCTGAGTGGATCATCAAGCCGGGTATCTGGCGTAGCTTTGGCGACTTCTCTGCGTCAATCTGGGGTGAGTTTGGTGGATTCGAGAAAACGCGAGAATCTGATGGCGCCACTGAGTGGACAGAAGATTACGCGAAAGTGGGTGTTTCGGCTAACTATCCTCTGACTAAGCACTGGCGTCTATTTGGTGAAGTAAGCTACAAAACGATTGATTTCAACAAAAAAGGTATTAATCCGCGCATGGATGGTGATACGTCTGTTGGCATCATCGGGGTTAACTACAGCTTCTAAGTTTATCTGGTAGACCATGCCTTTTCCTTCCCTCGAGATTCGGGGGAAGGCTTTTTAATTTTCTTAGCCATGATGTTTTGCAGCGACTTAATACAGACGTGTGTTACAGACCTCATCGCTAAGCACTTCCTTAGGTGCAACAAACAATGTACCCGACAGATTATCGAGACTTACCAATGAGTGAAAAATATCGTCCTAAGCTACATATGACTCCTGATAAAGGTTGGATGAATGATCCAAATGGCCTTGTTTATTTTAATGGTGAGTATCATCAGTTCTACCAGTACTACCCGCATGATACGGTTTGGGGCCCCATGCACTGGGGACACAAGGTGAGCAGTGATCTTATTCACTGGACTGAGCTGGAACCAGCGCTGTTCCCTGATGAATCTGGTATGTGTTTTTCTGGAAGTGCAATTGTAGACAGGAAAAATACGTCAGGGCTTTTCGAAGAGGGTAAGCCGGGCATTCTCGCTTTTTATACCTCTTTTATTGAACAAAAACGAAGGCTAGCTAACGGTGAAATTGTTGATAACTCAATCCAGCAACAGTCGCTGGCCTATAGTCAGGATGGCTGTCAGTGGCATAAATATAACGATGGCAAGCCGATAATTCCTGCGCGGGGAAATCCTGATTTTCGCGATCCCAAGGTTATCTGGCACGAGGAGGGCCAGGCCTGGGTTATGGTGGTTTCCTGCGGGCAACATATCGAGTTTTACCGTTCGACCAACCTATTGGACTGGCGTTTAGTGAGCGAGTTTGGCTACCGTCATGGTGCACACAGTAAAGGCCCGTGGGAATGCCCAGACTTGTTTGAACTTCCTATCGAAGGCTCGCAAGAAACACGATGGGTATTGGTGGTTGGCATCGGTGAAGGGGCTCATTGTGGCGGAGCTGGTACGCAGTATTTTATCGGTAACTTTGATGGCGAAACCTTCATCAATCACAATCATCCAGAGACCGTGTTGTGGCTCGATTTCGGTCGTGATTACTACGCGACTCAGTCTTTCTCTGATATCCCAGTTGAAGACGGTCGCCGTATCGTCAGTACATGGATGAGTAATCATCAGTACTCGCTTGAGTTACCAACCCAAGAGTTTCGCAGTTCGATGGCTATGCCTCGTGAGCTCTTCCTGTTTGAAGGGAAAGCAGGGTTACGCGTTGGACAACGCTTTGTAGGAGAGCTTAGTCAGGCGTTAAGTCTTGATGTGCAACCGCTAGAGCCAAGTGACGAACAAGCGATTAGTCTTTACAGCCTGCAAGAAGTCATGAAGTTTAGCGCTGATGTGACGCTACAAGATAGCCAAACATTGCACCTGAATGTGTACCAAGATAATGCCGCTTACTTTGAGTTTGTTGGTGTCGAACAAGGCATAGAAGTGCGCTCTGTACGTCGCGGTCAGTTTGGCTCGGAGCGCATTGATGAACACTTCCCACACGACTATCGCGTGACCTTACCGATTGAGAATGAATTCCAAGTCGAAGTGTTGATCGACAAAGGCTCAGTCGAGTTGTTGATCAATGCTGGCCAATTCAGCTTTACCAACCTTGTTTACGCCAAAGAAACGCAAGCAAGTGTCGCCCTAAACGTGGATAGTGGCTCGTTGGCACTGCGCAATGTTCAAGCATCTAGCTTGGCAGGAGAAAAAACATGTTAAACGAACGACAAACTCAGCAAGCACTGCAGCAAG
Source organism: Vibrio sp. R10-SG3-ISO3 (assembly GCF_059834225.1). Taxonomy (NCBI): domain Bacteria; kingdom Pseudomonadati; phylum Pseudomonadota; class Gammaproteobacteria; order Vibrionales; family Vibrionaceae; genus Vibrio; species Vibrio sp. R10-SG3-ISO3. The sequence goes on from NZ_JCBDHE010000005.1 coordinate 21,202, forward strand.
TTCTTGATTCGGTTGAATTGCCAAAGCTAACCAAGAAAGATGAGAAGGTGTTTCTTGAACGTCTGGCGCAGCACTTTCCATCTTTAGTTGGGCAACTGCACACGCTTTATGGTGAGCGTTATGACTTCTTCTTGCACCTACAAAAGCTGGTGGTTGTGCTTGCCAAAGCCTTTGCTGGTCGTAAACGCAAATGGAAGAACTTGGATGAAAAGCGTCTCGGTAATCCAAGTTGGTACCGCAGTGAAAAAATGCTCGGTATGGCTGTGTATGTGGACCTGTTTGCGGGTGATTTGAAAAAGCTACAAATGAAGATCCCTTACCTCAAGTCTCTGGGGATCAACTATCTTCACCTGATGCCGCTTTACAAAGCACCAGAAGGGGACAGCGATGGCGGCTATGCCGTGTCGGATTACCGCAAGGTCGATCCAAAGCTAGGCACAGAGAAAGATCTGGCGCAGTTAGCAGAGGCATTGAGTGATGAAGGTATCAGCCTAGTGCTGGATTTCGTGTTCAACCACACGTCAGATGAACACCATTGGGCAGAGCAAGCACGTAAAGGCAATCCTGAGTTTGAAGATTTTTACTACTTTTTCACCGATAAGAGAGAAGTGGATGAGTACAACCAAACCTGTCGCGAGATCTTCCCAACCGTTCGTCGTGGTAGTTTCACTTTCTTAGAAGATGTAGAGAAGTACGTTTGGACGACATTCAACAGCTTCCAATGGGATCTCAATTACTCAAATCCTGCAGTATTTAACGCGATTGCTGATGAGATGCTGTTTCTAGCTAACATCGGTTGTGAAGGTCTGCGTTTGGACGCGTTGGCGTTTATTTGGAAAGAGAAATGGACCCAATGTGAAAGCTTGCCGAAAGCGCATACTCTGATTCAGTGTTTCAATACCTGTTTGCAGATTGCAGCGCCTGCCGTGTTATTCAAATCAGAAGCGATTGTGCACCCGGACGAGGTGGCACAGTACATCGACAAACAAGAGTGTCAGTTGTCCTACAACCCACTGATGATGGCGCTGATGTGGGAAAGCTTGGCAACACGTGAAACCAAGCTACTGACAGCATCATTAAAGAAAAGCTTTGAGATTTCAGATGCGTGTTCATGGGTGAACTACATTCGTTGTCACGACGATATTGGCTGGACGTTTGATGATGCAGTCGCTGAGCAGCTTGGCATTAATGGCTATGAGCATCGCCGCTTCCTAAACCAGTTCTACACTGGCAAATTCGACGGTTCATTCTCTCAAGGTGTGCCATTCCAAGAAAACCCAACCACGGGCGATTGCCGAGTATGTGGTTCTTTGGCCTCTCTTGCTGGGTTAGAAAAAGCAATAGAAGCGGATGATGCACAAGCGATTGAGCACGCATTGATGCGTATTCGTCTGCTTAACAGCATCAACTTGAGCATCGGTGGTATTCCGCTGATTTATCAAGGTGATGAACTGGGTATCTTGAACGATCACAGCTACTTGAATGATGAGTTTAAACGCGAAGATGCGCGCTGGGTGAACCGCCCTCAAATTAGCGCAGAAGCGGTCGCATTGGCAGAAAGCAAAGGCAGTTATCAGTATCGCATCAATCAAGATCTCAAACAGATGATAGCACTACGTAGAAATCACCCAGAGTTTGGTAATGCAAAAACAGAGATTTTAGAAACGTATCGTTCGCAACTTTTTGCTTACTGCCGGACGAACGCAAAGGGTGAGCAACTTCTCGCTATCTGTAATTTTGCCGAATCCTCGCAATCAATTCCGGCGTCGATATGCGATATTTTGGGGTCAAGGCGAACCCGAGACTTACTATCTGGTAAGGAACTGGTCGGTGAAGATATTTTGCTGGCAGCCTATGATGTGTTGTGGTTAAAGGTAACTGAGTGATGAGAAGCGAAAAAGAGAAAATGCTCGCAGGTGAGCCTTATGAAGCGTGGGACGAAGAACTGTTCAACGAACGTATTGAGTGCCGTAAAGTGTTGCAAACACTCAACAATAGCATTCCAAATACCCCAGAGTGGCGAAGCGCTGTTGACCGTTTGATTCCGGATTCCGAGGGAGCGTATCTCGAGCCGCCATTTCGTTGTGATTACGGCTCGAACATAAAACTCGGCAAAAACTTCTACGCTAACTTTAACTGCGTGGTGCTCGATGTGACAGAGGTGCACATTGGTGATAATGTGCTGTTCGCGCCAAATGTACAAATCTACACGGCAGGTCACCCACTAGATGTGAAAGGGCGCGTAGAAGAGGGCGTTGAGTTTGGTACACCGATTACGATTGGTGATAACGTGTGGCTCGGCGGCGGTGTGATCGTTTGTCCGGGCGTTACCATTGGTGCTAACAGTGTCATCGGTGCCGGTAGCGTAGTGACGAAAGATATTCCCGCAGATGTTGTTGCGGTTGGTAACCCGTGTAGGGTCGTGAAAAAGCTCAACGTAGTATAGCAATGTGCATCACGTATTCACGTGTAGAATGATAGGTAATCTGATTTTAACTAAGGCCTGTTGATCTTTACTGTACAAATTCTATTCAGCAATACATCGGTAGCCACATCATCGAAAGCGCCAGTGACACCATGCTGGCGTAGTTTCTAGCTAACTTATCGTATCTCGTTGATATTGAACGAAAGTGTTTGATTCTTGCGAAAGCATTCTCGACTAAGTGCCGATATTTATACAAGCACCAGTCTACGCTGTTCTTATCTATATCCTGACCATAATTCCTCTTAGGAATGACTGTCTTACCACCTTTCGAGTCAACATATGCTCTGAGTGCTTCGCTGTCATAACCTTTATCGGCGATGAACATATTCACTTCTTTTAAATGGTCAATTAAGCTCTCAGCCCTAGCGATGTCGTTTCTTTGGCCTTCTGATAACTCAAAATAGATTGGCAAGCCACCACTATCAACGACCAGATGAATCTTGGTCGAATTACCGCCACGACTCTTCCCTATACATTCATTATCTGGTGTTTCGGCACCAGTACTATGTTGGTGGGCTTTGACTATCGAGCCATCAGCAAACCCCCAATCGCAACCGGAAATCTTTGCCAACTCATTGAATAATATACCTATAAGTCCATTCTTTGACCACAAGCTAAAACGATGATATGTAGTATTCCAGTCACCAAACTCTGCTGGCAGGTTACGCCATGACATCCCTGTTCTTAGTCGAAAAAGAATACCTTCAAAGGTCATTCTATGTTCAGGTTTATTGCATATGCGGCCTGTGCTCTTCATTATTGGAAGTAGCTTTTCCCACCGCTTATCAGTTAGCATGGTGGACTCGGTTATGGTTTGTTTTTGGCGAAATAATTATAACCTTCACCATGCCGTTTAAAAAATCACCACCAAAGATCAACACGCCTTAGGAAGTTAACTAGTTAATAAGCTTGTCAGCCCAGCGGCTATATGAACAATACAAGTTACGGTGGGGTGCAAACGAAATTCACACCGACAAGCTTCCCAAAAAAGAACCTTTGTTATAGTTATGCCACCAAACTATCTAGATTACTGCGCTTAATTCATCACGCTTTCGAAGATGCGATGTAGTTGTAGGCTAAATCAAGTATAAGTCTTCCTTGCATTAGCCATAAAGTGGTGGCTAATGCAAAAATTTGTCTTTTATACTTCTCTTATCACCGAATAGCCGATCTTTAGATTTTTGGTGATAGTTCCCAATCGCGCTTTTATTGGATTGCAAAGAGCTGTTCAATGTAGCGTGAAGTCGGTTTTTAATGTTGCCGTACCCCGCGCCGTACCCGGATTGGTTTTTATTGAGTCTACAGACCGTTAAATTCCTTATTTAATGAGCTCTAAAAGAACGCCCGCTTCCATATGGTGGGTGTAAGGGAATTGGTCAAACAGGGCGAATCGAGTGATTTTGTGCGTTTGTGATAACACGTCCAAATTCTCTTTGAGCGTATCAGGGTTGCATGAGATGTAGACGATGCGTTGATAGTTTTGCACCATCTTACAGGTATCGATATCCATGCCTGAGCGAGGCGGATCGACAAAAATGGTGTTGCAGTTATAGCTGCTTAAATCCACATTGGCGTCTTTTAAGCGGCGGAATTCTCGTTTGCCTTCGATCGCTTGAGTAAACTCCTCGGCTGACAATCTGAGGATCTGTACGTTGTCTATGTTGTTAGCGGCGATGTTGTACTGCGCAGACTCAACGGAAGGTTTGGCGAGTTCGGTCGCTAATACACGGTCGAAGTTTTGTGCCAGTGCCAGTGAAAAGTTGCCGTTACCGCAGTAGAGCTCAAGCAGATCGCCTTGGCTCTCTTGGGTGCAGTCGACGGCCCATTCCAGCATTTTTTCTGACACTTTACCGTTAGGCTGCGTAAAGCTGTTTTCGACCTGCTGGTAAACGTAAGGCTGGCCGTTCACATCCAGTTTTTCTACCACATAATCTCTATCGAGCACGATCTTCATTTTACGCGCACGGCCAATCAGGTTGAGGTTGAACCCTTCGTCATTTAAGCGTTGTTTCAGCGCTTTTGCTTCCACTGTCCAGGCATCATCGAGCTGACGATGGTATAGGAGCGAGACTAAGATTTCGCCGCTCAGCGTCGAGAGAAAATCGACTTGAAAGAGCTTGCGGCGCAGTATGTCGTTATCTTTTATTGCTTCGAGAAGCAGTGGCATTAAGTCATTGATAAGACGACTGGCCGCCGGAAACTGATCAACGCGGTACTTTTCACGAGTCTCTTGGTTAAACATGATGTAATAGAGATCATCCCCTTCGTGCCACACGCGAAATTCGGCGCGCATGCGATAGTGCTGCTCTGGAGATTTGAACACTTCCAACTCAGGCGCCTCGTAACTGGAAAACATCTCGGTCAAACGAGAGATTTTGTCATCGAGTTGCTGCTGGTAGTGCTGCGGGTTTACATCAAGAGTCGCCATGAATAGTACCTTTGGGGTGATTACCTGGGTGGTGTTTGCCATTTAAGAGCGCAGATTTTATTCAATCCCCGTCTGATGTCCAGTCTTGGTCGCGAAACGGGCGCAATGCGCACTGTAAAACTATAGCTTATAGCCATCTATCACTAGACAAATACCGTCAGGCTCAATACTATGCCTTCAAGCTGGTGCTATCTAGATGTATAGATGGCTGAAAAGGGAATCTGGTGTAAATCCAGAACTGACGCGCAGCGGTAAAAGAGAACGACCCCTCAACACGACACTGCACCACGGGAGGTGTGGGAAGTCGAGGCAGTAGGCCAACAGCTCTTAAGTCCGAATACCTGCCAGCAGCTGAGTTCCATCAACGGCATCCGCCAGAACTCAGTAGGATTTACGCGATTTAGGAACAATATAATGAACAAATCTATTCTAGCGATAGCAGTGGCATCGCTACTTCCTGCTACCTCGAGTTTGGCTCAAGAAGCCGCCGCTGATGAAACCATGGTGGTGACGGCGAATCGTGTTGAGCAACAATTAAAAGACGCACTCGCTCCAGTGGAGGTCGTGACCCGACAAGAAATTGATGCTATTCAAGCAAAATCGCTCTCTGAGGTATTACTACGACTACCGGGGGTTCAGATTGCTAGCCAAGGTGGTGTCGGGCAAAACACAGAGCTTTACGTTCGAGGTCGTTCCACTAAAAATATCTTAGTACTTGTTAATGGTGTACGTATCGGCAGTGCTACAACCGGAGCTGCAAATCTTTCGGCAATACCTCTTGATGGTGTTCAGCGTATTGAAGTGATCAGAGGTGCTAGAGCAGCAGTGTATGGTTCAGATGCCGTAAGTGGCGTAGTTAACGTAATCACGACTAACCCGAACGGTTCATCAAGTAAGGTAAGAGCAGGTTTTGGAAGCTTCGGAAGCTATAACGTAGGCGGAACATTATCTTTGGGTGATACACGTACAGGGTGGTTGAACCTGACTGCCACTCACCAGTCTAGTGATGGTTACAACGTACAACCAACGAGTAGTAACCCGATTGATACAGACGATGATGGTTACACAAGTCAATATCTGGTTCTAGATACGGGTAAAAGACTGAATCAACAGTGGCTAATAAAATCAAACGGGTACTATCAAAAGCATAAAGTCGAATATGACAACCCTTGGACTGGTGTAGATAAAACGGATAGTGACTTATACAGCCTGAGCTTTGCCGGAGAGTATACCCGAAACAACTTTGATTCTTCGCTTTCGTTGACCTCGAATCAAGATAAAGCTAAGTCCTATGGCCAAGGTGCTGCCGAGAGCACAATTTCAACCAATAGAGTCGTGGTTAACTGGGATAACAATCTACAAATCAGTGAGCAGCTTACAGTGCTGGGTGGTATAGATTGGTATCAAGATAAAGTGGATAACACCACCAAAGCGATGAACAACGATTCTAGAGACAACGGAGCAGTCTTTGCTGGTGCTATTTATACCCAAGGCATTGTGTCATTGGAAGGTAACGTTCGATACGATGACAATAGTGCTTATGGTAATTACACTACTTATCAGCTTGGTGGTGGCGTCAGTTTAACAGAGGCCATCAAGCTTGTTGCGTTGCATGGCACAGCTTTCAAAGCGCCGACATTTAATGACCTATATTGGCCAAAAGAATGTGGATTTTGGGGGTGCTATGAGGGTAATCCGAATCTTGTCCCTGAAGAGTCTCAAACTTCAGAGATTGCGATTGAAGGTGAGTACGATATTGCAGGTTTCCGTTTAGCGGCTTATCAAAGTGACGTAGATAAAATGATTGCCAGTAACGGCTCAACGAACGTCAACATCAATAAGGCAAAGATTAAAGGAATTGAGGTAGCGACAAGCTTCCATACAGGCCCTATTGATCATCAAGTCTCTTACGACTACCTAGATGCAAAAGATGATACAACCGGGAAAGATCTTGTTAGACGCGCGCGTCACAGCGGTAAGTGGAACTCATCGTACAACATAGCAGCGTGGCGATTTGACCTGAGTTACCTGTATCAAGGGAAGCGTTACGATGACACTTCAAACACCAAAGTGTTAGATCCATACTCTCTAGTAGATATTGCTGGTACTTACTATTTTGATAATGGACTTAGCCTAGGTGCTAAAGTTGGCAACCTTCTAAATGAAGAGTACGAGACAGCAAGCGGTTATAAAACGCCAGAGCGTAACTACTATGTGAACGCGATATACGAATTTTAACCCAAACGCCGCCTCCAATAGCGAGGCGGTTTTTCTTTTTGGGATAATATATGAAAAATGTCATCATCAGTTGGTCCTCTGGCAAAGACTCCACACTTACCTTGGAACGTTTAATAGAATCATCCGAGTATAACGTTATTGGTTTATATACGACCTATGTCAAAGACGAAGTCCCTTTTCAAGCGACGCCGCTGTCTGTCGTCCGTATGCAAGCACAATTGCTCGGTTTGCCGCTGATTGAGATTGCTTTGCCAGAGGTGTTCCCAAGTAACGAGATCTATCAGCAAAGCATCGTCGACGGCTTACGCAAGAGTGGGTTAGCAATAGACTCTGTCGCATTCGGCGATATGTTTTGCAATGGTATCGCCGACTATCGGCGAAGCTATATTGAAGCTGCGGGATGGGAGTGTGTCTTCCCTCTTCTTGGAGAGAGCAGTCAAGCGTTGGCCAAAGAGATCATCGACAGAGGGATACAAACCTTAGTGGTCACAACGGATGCCGAGCAACTTATCCCGGACTACTGCGGCCTTTGGTACAACTCAGCATTCCTACAATCACTACCCGAGACGGTGGATCCGTGTGGAGAAAATGGTGAATTTCATACATTGGTGACACAAACAAGAAGCTATCAAGGCGAGATAGTGCTGGCGTTGACGCACCAAGAGCACGGAGAGCGCTTCTCACATCAACGTTATCAAGCCTCGATATTGCCAATCGATGCAGAGCGAGTATGATCAGCGCATCTTATTGTGTGGAAGTCGCCTGTGTTCTCTCAGCCAAATGTTCTAATTTTTGATTCCGGTGTTGGTGGGCTTTCTGTCTATCAAGAAATCGAGGCGATCCTACCCCAACTCAACTACTACTACGTTTTTGATAACGAAGCGTACCCTTACGGTGAGCTAGAACACAGGGTGTTGATCGATCGCGTAAAGCAAATCGTGTCTCAATGCGTCGGTCGGTTTCACATCGATCTAGTGGTGATTGCATGTAATACGGCGAGCACCATTGTGCTCCCCACACTTCGTGCCCTGCATGCTATTCCCATTGTTGGTGTTGTGCCGGCGATTAAGCCGGCGTCAAACATGGCCAATAAAGCCGTCGGGTTGATTGCGACGCCAGCGACGGTGACGCGAGAATATACCCATGACCTCATTCGCAACTTCTCCCAGAGTAAACCCGTCGAAATGCTAGGCTCGACAAGGCTGGTGGATATGGCTGAAGAGAAGCTACGTGGGCAAGCAGTAGTACTGGAAGAGTTAGAGGAAGTGCTGCTGCCGATCAAAGGTCACATTGATGTTGCCGTACTAGGCTGTACCCACTTTCCGCTCATCAAAGATGAGATCCAACAGGTGCTCGGTGATGGCGTAATCCTAGTGGACTCCGGTCAAGCTATTGCGAGACGCGTAAAACAGCTGCTGGGTCATGAATTAGCAGCGAG
>NZ_JCBDHE010000006.1:0-7919 GCF_059834225.1 Vibrio sp. R10-SG3-ISO3
CACCAGTACACCACCCGCGATCCCCGTCCACTTGTGAAGTCGGTAAGATTTGTCTAACCCTTGCGTGACCTGTTCAACCCAATCTAGGCGTAGTGCCAACACCATGGTGAGAGACATCAACATGATAGCCACAATGCCTGAGTACTGAATCAGTGCCGAGCGCCATTGAAATATAAGCGATGAACCCAATAGTGACGGCTCAGCGAATAGCCATAGCCCCGTCACGAGAGCAGCCATCATTGCGATGCCGACGAGAACCCGTTTCATGACAAATCCTCCCTCTATTTGGCTAATTAAAGCGTAGCAAGCCGGGTGTCAAGTAAGGTCAAGTCGTGTAAATGTGGGTAAAGGAGAAGAGTAAACGTCATACTGCGCGACGCTTACTCTATCAACGCCGAGGTTAGCTGAGAAGGGTGGCCTTGATCACCTTAAACACCCCTGCCTCTTTATTACTCGGCGCAAGAAAACGGGCGACCTCTTTCACTTTCGGATGCGCGTTATCCATGGCGTAGGAGTGGTAGCTCACTTTGAGCATTTCTAGGTCATTGAGGTAGTCGCCAAAACTCATCGTCTGTTCGAAAGAGAAACCCAGTGTGGATTGTAGATGCTCGATCGCCGCGCCTTTGGAGGCGTGTTTGTTCATAATGTCGAGCCAGATTTTTGCGCTCACCACCACTTGGTGAGAATCGCCAAAGTGCGAGGACACACTTGGGTAAACCAGCGCTTCGCTGCCACCGAAATGCAAAATGGCGACTTTGATAAAGTCATCGTCAACGTCGAGAAGATCCTCGACATACTGACAGCGATGATAATACTTTTTGAACTCGTTGAGCGCTTCTTCTGCTTGGGTTTCGATGTATGCCGATTGAGTACCACACAGCACGATGTAGGCGCCGTCTATGCGTCTCGCCTCTCGAATAATATCGGCAATATCTTGCTTGTCGATTTCACAGCGGTAGAGCTCTTGACCTTGATGCATCACCAGCGTGCCGTTTTCGGCAATGAACATCATACGATCTTTTATTGGGGCGAAGGTTTCCATCAGGCTGTAGTACTGTCTGCCTGAGGCCGCGGCGAAAATGATCTCTTTCGCTTCGAGTTGTGGATAGAGTTCGAAAAATTCCGGATTCAGCTGGCTGTTTTCATCGAGCAGCGTACCGTCCATGTCGGCAGCAATGAATTTGATCGGGTGTTGAGGCATAAGGTTAATCATTGACGAAGTGGATTTTCGGCCATGATACCATTGATTAATCGTCAAAACAGGCGTTAGCCAATGGATTTCTGTTCAAGCTTGGCAAACTTCATTTCGTACATATTGGCATCGGCAATAGAGATGAGTCGGCTCAGTGATGCACCATCATGCGGGTAGTGCGCAGTACCAATACTGGTCGATAGGGAGACTTGGGTACCCGTGCGGATAGCAATAGTCTTTCTAAAGCAGCTTTCAATCTGCTTCCAGTGATGCTGTGGATGCGTATCCCCAAGGTAGACTAAAGCAAACTCGTCGCCGCCGATTCGATAGCAGTAGGCTTCCAGTCTATTAAGGCGATGGGCAACCGTGGCGAGCACTTCATCGCCCGCTTGGTGACCATGACGATCATTCACTTCCTTAAAGCCGTTTAAGTCTAAAAGGTAGAGGTTGAATGACTGGCCTTGTTCCACCCACTCGGCCATATCGTTGAACATGGCCAACCGATTGGACACTCCGGTGAGAGAATCGGTGAGCGCCAATTGCTTGTGGTAAATGGCCTCTTTGTGAATGATGTAGCCGACTAAACACGCGCAGACAAACAGCAATACCATCAAGACAAATTGCGCCTGGGTTAAACTTTGCGCTTGGCTCATTTGTGACAGGTAGAGCGGACTTTTAATTCTAAAATTGGTGTTGACGTACTGAATCATCGACATGTAGAGCGCGTCAATATCATCGCACAGCGCTTTGGCCTGATCCAGTGAGTTGAGCGCTATTAGCTCGGGTTCTAGCTGCTTAAACTGACGGAACAAGTCACTAAAGAATGAGGCGGCACCGGGAAGACTAATCAGGTTGTCCGCCTCTTTGCTACTGAGAAGTATGTCGAAACGGCTCCAGGTCAACTCATATTTGAGTAAGGTGCGATCGTAGTACTCTTCACTGTCCGCTGCGAACGGTGTAATCGCTCTGAGTTCAGAAAACTCTTTGTTTAACTGAAACAAAAACCATGTGGCTTGGTTTTGCTGTTCATTGTATGAGGCCGCTAACTGGCGTGTTGAGGTAAGAAAATAGAGGTTAATGATGAACAGGGTTGCCGAAAGTACGATTAACAGTACTTTCGCTTTGGCAAGAATGGTGTGTAAGTGGTCGTCTTTACTCTTTGGACTCATCATCGGCGGTATGCACTAATATCTCATCGATCTGCCACACCATTTGTGAACGAAATGCAGCATTATCTATTTCAGGGAACTGACTTAAGTTAAAGACCAGCCAATAGGGGCCTTTATTTCGCACTTTCATTTTTTCTCCATCCATTTCGTACGCCACGATAGGCTCGTACTTAAGAATGTCTTCGATTCTTGAGCTCGCCGCGTAATCATTTAGGGCGACAAAAGAGACGGAGAAGGTATTGTTCGCGCGGTAGTAATCAACTAACGATGAGACTTTGAAGCCGGTGAAGGTTTTTTTGCCGTCGAACCAAGGTAGGGTCGTAGAGAAGGTAGAGGGTTCGAAATTCGCTATGATGTCTTCATGAGAGAGGGTGATAGGATCGCGATCGGTGATGCGAATCACTAAGCTAGAGGCTGAAGCACTAAAAACAGACAACGCAGCGAACAGCGCAAGCACTCTTCTCATGATCTCTCCCCAAAGGTCCGGACAATAACGTCTTTTTAATATAATTATTGATTATATGATTGTTTTGCAGGTGAGCAAAACCTTTTATCAATATTGATTCTTATTTATTGAGTATAGACAACGCACAGAAACCGCAAAGCCCCGCTATGAAATCCATAGCGGGGCTTTGCGTCAATCGTCACCAGAGGCGCACATTAGAAGATCAAATGCGCGACACCCGCAATCACAGGTAAGGTGATGAGCGTACGCAAGATAAAGATGGCGAACAGCTCAAAAATATTGACAGGAATGCGGCTCCCAAGCAGCAGTGCACCCACTTCAGACATGTAGATTAGCTGGGTCACAGACATCGCAGCGATGACAAAGCGCGTCATTTCGTTGTCGATAGAAGCTGCAAGGATGGCAGGGATAAACATGTCCGCAAAACCGACCACCATGGTTTGCGACGCCGCTGCGGCTTCTGGGATTTGTAGTAGCTCTAGGAATGGGATGAATGGCTGGCCTAAGAAGGCAAACACCGAGGTGTACTCAGCAATCACAAGTGCAATCGTACCCAGACCCATAACCACTGGCAGTACGCCAAACACCATGTCAACAGCGTTACGCACACCTTCAGAAAACACGCCTTTTAACGAGGTCACTTGTGAGGCTTTCTTCAGGGCCAACTCTAGACCCCAAGTGAAGCTGTTATGTCCAGCTGGCAGAGCGTCCGCTTCGGCATCCGGTTTAGTACCGTCGATGAAGGTGTCTTTCTTGTAGCTTAGGGGTGGCAGTCTTGGAATGATGATCGCGGCAACCACACCGGCTAAACAGATAGCGCCGTAAAAAGGTAGGAATAGGTGCTCAAGTTCGACTTGGGCCAATACCACCAAACTAAACGTAATGGAGACGGCAGAGAAGGTCGTACCAACGACCGCCGCTTCGCGTTGCGTGTAGAACTTGTTTTCGTACTGCTTACTGGTCAGCAGGATACCGACGGAGCCATCGCCTAGCCAAGAAGCCATGCAGTCAATCGCACTGCGTCCAGGTAGATTGAATACTGGGCGCATGACTTTGCTGAGCAAGGTGCCAAACAATTCTAGCAAGCCAAAGTTGAGCAGCAAAGGAAGCAGCAAGCCAGCAAAAATGAACACAGAGAAAAGAGTTGGCAACAAACCTTCCAGCACTAGGCCGCCGGTGTTTTCTTCCCAAATCGCCTCTGGGCCCAGTTGGAAATAGGTCATCGCAACGGCAAGACCACCGATCACACGCACAGCAAGCCAAAGTGGTGATGGGTTAAACAGGCCGTTTAAAAAGTCGCTGTTGGCAATAAAAGCTGGCGTTTTAATACGGCAAAGCAGCGAGGCAACCGCCATGAAGCTAATGATGGACGTCACCATGCCGACCAGAGCGTCACCGAACAGTGCCTGAATCGATTTCGCCAATACGGCCACAGGGATAGTGATGTCACCGTCAAACGTGATCGGCGCCATAAAGACAAACAGACCCAACAAAGACGGAATAAAGAACATCCAGAAGTTCTTCTTCCCTTTTGGCTGATTGATAGATTGAGCGTTTTCTTGCATTACAAATCTCGTGTTACATCTGGTCAATAGTATTGCCGTATCCCTTGGCATACATATTCACTAAACATCCCTATTTAGTCATGGGGCGCAAGATTACTGCCTTTTGTCATGCCGTGCAATACTATTCAATAATTATCCTTAAATATTCAGACATAAACTCGATATTAGCTTGGTAATGCAGTAATTTGTTTTGTGAATGTTAAATTGTTTGGGATTGTGTTGCAACTAAGCGGGTTTATTTGGGTGAAATATAGAGGTAGAGCCAATAGCTGAGCGCGAGACACAAGGCAAGGGTAACGGGCGCAAGCAGTGCTGCAATGCTGAGCTGTGCATATAAAACCGCTCCGGCAGTGCCGCCGAGCAAGAATCCGGCGAAAATAAAGGAGAAGAGTTTGGCTTTACGATAATCGAACTTTTCCCCGCGCAAGCGTGCACCGATCATAATGCCCAAATCAGTGACGATACCCGTCATGTGGGTGGTGCGCACAACCGCGCCGCTGAAGGTGGTTAACATGGCGTTTTGCAGCCCGCAAGCAGCAGACGCGAGATATTGACCACTGGTGTGCCCCTCCTTAAGCAACAGGTAGGCGAGCAAAAGTAGCCCACTTTCAAAGCAGAGTGCCACCCCGTAGCGGCGGCCCAATTTCAGCGCGGTGCTTTCGATAAAGACGCCACTGAGTATCGCGCCGAGCAGAAAGCTGAGTACCACCCATAAGAGGTGCAGCGTCTGTTGATCGAAGAGGTAGAGGCTGGTGCCCAGTAGTGTCACGGTACCCGAGATATGAGACACGGACTGGTGCTGGAAACCCAACAAGCCAATCGCATTGACGGTTCCGGCCAGTAGTGCCAATAAAAATGCGCCGTGCTCCACCCAGCGTGGTAGTTTTGAAATCACCGTGATCCCCCTTTTGTTAAGCAGGACATTATACGCGTCAGCCCAAAAGTTGCAGCTGACTTATGTGGCCTCCTTATCTGGCTTCTTAGCAGAACGCGCATGGTGATTTCGTGGTGGCACAGAGCCGTAGGCGAAATTAATCGTGGATAGGCGTTTTGCCTCACTGACCCGCCTGTTACTATATGTTTGAAAATACGATGTGTTTGAAAATCACCCTCTTTGAAGAACTCTGTTGTGAAGTGATCATCATGAAAAAGCGCCGACTTCCCATTCCCCTTATTTTATTGATTCCGATTGTCCTGCTGGTGGTCGTTGCCGCAGCCGGTCTTTACCGCTTCAGTTTGTCTGATGAGGAGATTCGAGCGAAGTTTCCTCAGCCTACACCGACGCAAGATGCTCTCATGCAACAGGTCTTTGGCATTGCGACGCCCAATCCCTGGACGATTAAAGTTCCAGAAACCACCGCCTACAGCTTGCTTACTCGACGTCAAGACGCAAGAGCGATAGGCCAATATCAAGACGGTGAAGTACGCGGTGATATTTGGGTCGACACGCATCAATTGATCGAACTGGGAGAGGGCCGCTACGCCGCGCCGCTCATCGTATCCAATCAAGGCAGTGGTCTTTTTTACTATCTAGCCCTGTTTGAATATGACTCCGCTCGCCAGAGAATGATCTCGCGTGATGCGTTACTGCTAGGTGATCGAATCGTGGTGGAAGCGGTAGAGCGCAATCAGGATGTGATCGCCGTTACACTGCGAACTCGTGAGGAAGATCAACCTATGAGTGAGGAACCCAAAGTAACGCGCACTATAATGATGACTGTGACCGAACAAAATAGTTGGGCAATTCGACCATAGTATTAATAGGGTTTTACATTGTTTTTGATGCAAACTGTTGCGCATATTTGTAAGCTAGCAAGCATGAGATGGACATTTTAACGTCGTTAACGGAGTAAACTATGATCAACAAACGTTTTTTCAAAACCAAAGATGAAGTCGAAGTCACCTTCGAGTTGGATGCAGCAAACGCTGACCAATCGGTGGCACTCGTCGCAGATTTTCTTGATTGGCAACCGGTCGAAATGAAGAAAGTGGCGAAGTCGAAAAGCTTCAAATTCAAAACCCGACTACCCAAAGACCAACACTTCGAATTTCGTTATTTGGTCGACAACAACAAGTGGGTCAATGATGCCAATGCAGACCAATATAAGCCGAATGGCTTTGGTGATGACAACGGCTTGCTATCGACCTATCAATAGAACGTTTAGGGTTTTAGCGACATCAACTGCAAAAAGGCGCGTAAGCGCCTTTTTCGATCCAATCTTTACATTAGAAAAGATGACTTTTAGTGGATAAATTCGTAATCTTACGGCTTCGTTATTTCTCTCTATAGGTAGCATTGTGCAAGCGAAAAGTCTGACATTACGCTTGAAAGAGCTCTCTAAGCGAAAAAAGATGGCCGTATTAAGTTTACCGATTTTTATCGCTGTGGCTTTGTCGTCTGCGCCGAATTCAGGTCGCTATCATCGCACTATTGAGCTTTCTCTCCCAGAATCCACACTGATGAATGACTGGCTCGCTGAACACGACGAGACGGTGGATATCCCAGATTACGAATACGTGATCCAATCAGGCGATAACCTAAGCACCATTTTTAATCAATTGGGCTTTGGTTATAGCGAGCTGATGCAGATCATGGAGACGGATTTAAACTATCTTGCTCTAGATACACTGCGCCCTGGTAATACCTTGCGTTTTTGGCGTGATGAAAACCGTAAACTGGCGAAGATGGAGCTTGAGTTTAGCTTGGTCGAGCGTGCAGTTTACACCCGGTTGGATGATGGCAACTATGAGTACAGCGACGTCAAAATTCCAGGCGAATGGAAAGCCTTTCCAATGGTGGGCGAAATCAACGGCACCTTCTCGCAATCTGGCTACGCGCTTGGCCTTGGCAGCAGCGAAGTCGACCAGATTGTCAGCTTACTGAAAGATAAGATCAATTTTGCTCGTGACTTGCGAGCGGGCGATCGTTTCGAAGTGGTACAGTCTCGTCAATACGTCGGTGAAACGTTGACGGGTAATCGCGAGATACAAGCGGTTAAGATCCACAATCGTGGTCAAACCCTCTCGGCGTATTTGCACAGTGACGGCCAATACTATGATGCGAAAGGGGACAGCCTACAGCGTGCGTTCCAACGTAAGCCAGTCGGTGGCAACTATCGCTTAAGTTCGCACTTTAACCCTACTCGCCTGCATCCTGTGACCGGACGTGTTGCACCGCACAACGGCACGGACTGGGCAACCCCAACCGGTACTCCGATTGTCTCAACGGGCGATGGCGTTGTCGTCATGACACGTGACCACCCTTACGCAGGTAAATACGTGGTGATTGAACACGGCAGCCGCTACAAAACGCGTTATTTGCATCTAAGTAAAATCTTAGTTCGCAAAGGCCAAACGGTAAGTCGTGGGCAGCGAATTGGTTTATCTGGAGCGACGGGGCGGGTAACCGGCCCCCATATCCACTACGAACTCCTTGACCGCGGCCGCGCGGTGAATGCGATGAAAGCCAATATCCCGATGGCCAACTCGGTTCCAAAAGCAGAAATGGCGAGCTTCAAGGCGCGCAA
>NZ_JCBDHE010000007.1:0-16927 GCF_059834225.1 Vibrio sp. R10-SG3-ISO3
AAGGTTAAGTGCAACTTTCCCACAGGTAGTTCCAGCACCTGTGGAATGGCCGGAAAAAGGCGAAGGGTTGTTACCTCAAGCGGATTTGGATATTGAACTACGCTATCACGGTGAAGAGCGCATTGCGTCACTCAGTGCGAACAGTGATTACGGACGTCATTTATTAGAACAGTTGGAGTTATGTTGAAGCGTCGATTTTTCAAAGCGGTATTGATCCCTTTTCTCTCTATACTTGCGCTGCTCCCTAACGTCACATTCGCGAACGCATTGGAAGGCATACGTGTTTGGCCTTCACCGGATGAGACTCGGGTTGTCATTGATCTTCAGTCTGAGGTGGAATACAGCTACTTCACTTTGACCACGCCGGAACGTTTGGTGGTCGACCTTAAGCAGACAACGCTGAAAACGAAACTGCCGATTAACGTTTCAGATAGCCCGGTGCTAAGCAAAATCCGCAACAGTTCACCGCCGGAAAAATCAACCTATCGCTTGGTGTTTGAGTTGAAGCGCAAGTCGGCGCCACAACTGTTCAAGCTGGCCCCAACGCCTGGGGGACAATACGGTCACCGCTTGGTGATTGATCTGCCTCACGCTGAGCGAGCGACCTCGTCCGCGCCGAGTACCTCTGCGCCTAAAGTAAGTCGAGATGCCTCCCAATTACTGGGCAACGCCGATATCGTCGTGGCGATAGACGCGGGCCATGGTGGTGAAGACCCGGGCTCTATCGGGCCAACGCGCAAATATGAAAAGCACGCAACGTTAGCGATCTCGCAAAAAATAGCGGCGCAAATCAACGCGGTACCTGGTATGAAAGCCGTGCTCACCCGTCGCGGCGACTATTACGTAAACCTCAATAAGCGCTCGGAGATCGCTCGCGAAAATCAAGCGCACTTGTTGGTCTCCGTGCACGCCGATGCGTTTAACTCACCTAAGCCTCGGGGTGGCTCGGTGTTTGTGCTCAATACAAAGCGCGCGAACTCTGAAATTGCTCGTTGGGTTGAAAACCACGAAGAGCAGTCGCAGTTGCTAGGGGGAGCCGGCGAAGTGTTGGCAAAGAACAACAGCGATCGTAATGTCAGCCAAACCTTGCTTGATCTTCAGTTTAGCCACTCCCAGAAAGAGGGCTATAAGGTCGCGACCAATATTCTGTCTGAAATGACCAAGGCGGGCGTGCACTTGCACAAGAAAGATCCCGTCAATGCGAGCTTGGCAGTATTGAAATCCCCCGACATTCCTTCTGTATTGGTCGAGACGGGCTTTATCTCAAACCCGACAGAAGAAAAATTGCTGTTCCAACGCAGCCACCAAGACAAACTGGCCCGAGCACTGGCGAAAGCGATCGTCCAATATTTTGAATCGAACCCTCCAGAAGGAACGTTATTTGCCAATCGCGGGAAAGCGATTAAGCATAAGGTCTCGCGCGGTGAGTCCTTGTCGGTGATAGCGAAACGTTATGGCACTACCACTCAAGCCATCATGCAGGCCAACAAGCTAAAGAGCACCAGTTTGGCGGTGGGGCAGAGTTTAACCATCCCTGGCGCGACATCGGCGGTGGCAGTGCCGAAGATCAGTAATCCGGTCGAGACGGAAACCCTGATACATGAAGTTCAGCGGGGCGAATATCTAGGTAAGATTGCAGAGCATTACAAAGTCTCGGTAGCGGATATCCGACGCGAGAACAATCTGACATCGGACGTGCTTAAGCTGGGACAAAAACTCAAAATTACTGTGACGATGAAAGATAAGCCACTGCGTAAACACACCGTCAAGCGCGGCGAATTTTTGGGTAAAATCGCCAGCCAGTATGACGTCAGTGTGAGCAGTATTCGCAGCGCCAATAACTTGCGCTCCGATCAGCTTGCGATTGGTCAGGTACTGATCATCCCCAATAAATAAACGTGGGTAGCCTGAATGACGATTAAAATTCTTCCCGCGCGTTTAGCCAACCAAATTGCTGCCGGAGAGGTGGTGGAACGCCCTGCGTCCGTGGTGAAAGAGTTGGTGGAAAATAGCCTCGACTCGGGCGCTAGCCGCATTGATATTGATATCGAAAAGGGCGGCGCTAAACTGATCCGTGTTCGTGACAATGGTAGCGGGATTGAAAAAGACGAGTTGGGTCTCGCGCTCAGTCGCCATGCGACCTCGAAAATTCACACCTTGGACGATTTGGAAGCCATCATGAGCTTGGGCTTTCGCGGTGAAGCGTTAGCGAGTATTAGCTCTGTTGCTCGTTTGACATTGACATCGCGTACAGCGACGCAAGATGCTGCGTGGTCAGCGTACAGCGAAGGGCGTGATATGGCCGTTAAGATTCAACCGGCTGCGCACCCGATTGGCACGACAGTCGAAGTCTTAGATCTGTTTTTCAATACCCCCGCGCGTCGCAAGTTTCTTCGTACCGAGAAAACGGAGTTTACCCATATCGATGAGCTGCTCAAACGCATCGCGCTGAGCCGTTTTGATGTCTCGATCAACTTGCGCCACAACGGAAAGTTGGTTAAACAATACCGAGCCGCGAAAACAGAGTCGCAAGCGGAAAAGCGTATTGCAGCGGTCTGTGGTAGCGGTTTTGTCCGCCACATGCTGAAAATTGAGCTGGAGCACCAAGGACTCAAACTGCATGGCTGGGTCACGACGCCACAAGGCGCGCGTGCACAAAGCGATCTGCAATATTGCTACGTCAATGGGCGTATGATGCGCGATAAACTCATCAATCATGCGATTCGTCAAAGCTACGAAACCAGCTTGAAGCCTGAACAATTTGCGGCGTATGTGCTCTTTATCGAGCTCGATCCGCATCATGTCGACGTCAATGTTCATCCTGCTAAGCATGAAGTGCGCTTTCATCAAGCGCGCTTGGTGCATGACTTTATCTATCAAGCCCTCACGGATGCCCTTGCTCAGGGAGCGCACATTGATAAGCCTGAACAGAGCCAGTCGGCGTTTCATGATGATCACACTCCACCTATTGACGCTGCCGAGCACGTCCCTGCCTATCCAGGTCGCGCTGACTATGTGAAAGCCGAGCCTACCGCTCGCAATGAGAGCCGCGTTAATGAGCGAGAGGTGTCTCACTCCTGGGTACAAAGTCGCAGCGAACCCGCTCGCAGTGGTCAGGCGCGCGGCGCGAAGATGGAGTCCGCGCCTTCTCAGGCGGAGCTCAGGGTTTATCAAACCTTACTCTCTGCAACAGAGGATGAATCTGCGACAACAGAAAAGGCGACCAAAGAAACCCAGAACTCTCACGCGCGCTCAACGTCATTTAGTGAGGAACCACCGAGCGATGAAGCGCTGACCCACGAGGAGTCAGCCCCGATCGTACAAGCCACATCGATAGTCGCTTTAGGGAAAGCCATCAGCATTGTTGCAGGGCAGTACGTGTTAATGGCAGATAAGTCGCACTCTCAGTTGGTCTCTTTGGCGAGAGCTGAGTGGTGGCGAATCAATGGTCAGTTGAATACCAAGCTAGGTCCACTGACCAGTCAGCCGTTGTTGGTCCCCCTCTCGCTTAAGCTCGAAAGCCCATTGTTGGAAAGTGCTGAGCGATATAACGAACTTTTGCTGCGTCTGGGTATCCAACTTAAGCCAAGAGGTCAGCAAGGGCTCTTGGTAATGGGCGTACCGCAACCGCTTCGTCAGCAAAATCTGCAACAATTGCTGTCAGATCTGTTATCTTACGCGGCCACTTATTCCGCGCAGGCGTTAGATGAGCCGGCACTGGTGAGATGGTTAACCAATAAGATTACTCAAACAAAAAGCGACTACACTTTATCGGAAGCGATACACATCATCGCAGAACTCGAGCAGTTATGGCACGGTCAGTTGCCACTCGATGATCGACAATTTGTTCGTCCCGTAGACTACTCTGCTACCATTGCAGCAATGACATTATGAATGACCAATTACCCCTTGCTCTGTTTTTGATGGGCCCAACCGCTTCAGGCAAAACAGAGCTCGCGATTCGATTACGCCAGCGATTTCCCGTTGAGATCATTTCGGTCGACTCCGCACTGATCTATCGAGGCATGGACATAGGCACCGCCAAGCCCGACGCGCGCGAACAAAGCCTTGCTCCCCATCGTTTGATCGATATTTTGGACCCAAGTGAATCCTATTCGGCCGCTGATTTTCGGCGAGATGCGCTTAACGAGATGCACAAGATTGTCGCCGATGGCAAGATCCCTTTGCTGGTGGGCGGTACCATGCTGTATTACAAAGCACTACTGGAAGGTTTGTCGCCTTTGCCAGCAGCGGATCCGGATATTCGGCGCAATATTGAGCAGGAAGCGCAAACTCAAGGGTGGGAGGCGCTGCACGATCAACTTAAGGCCATTGATCCTGTTTCGGCTGAGAGAATCCACCCAAATGATCCACAAAGATTGTCGCGGGCATTGGAAGTTTTTCGAATTTCAGGTAAAACTCTTACTGAGCTGACTCAAACGAAAGGAGAAGCACTCCCATTTCGTGTGAAGCAGTTCGCAATCGCACCCAAGGAAAGGGCTGAGCTCCATCGACGAATTGAGCTACGTTTTGACAAAATGATCGACGCTGGGTTTTTAGAAGAAATGCGCTCGCTGTATGCGCGCGAGGATCTTCACCCTGATCTGCCATCGATTCGTTGTGTCGGCTATCGTCAGATGTGGGACTACTTGGATGGGCAATGTACGTTGGATGAGGCTATATTTAAAGGCGTCTGTGCAACCCGTCAATTGGCCAAGCGGCAGATCACCTGGTTACGCAGCTGGGATGATTTAACTTGGTTGGATAGTGAGAACATTGACCAAGCGTTGGAAACTGTTTCAAATGCCATAGCATCGGAAGGTTTTAGCTGTGTATAATGTGATCGCTTTTGCGTGAATGTGCCCTGTAAAAGATCTGTGACTTGAAATTTGATCGTAAAGTCGTCATAACAGTGAGGGACAGGGTGTTTTTTATTCATTTAGCTCAGATGCAAAGGTCGCACCTATTTTTACGCGCACCACTAGCTAAATAACTAGAACAAAATTACAAAATAAGGAAAATAAAAATGGCTAAGGGGCAATCTCTTCAAGACCCATTCTTAAATGCATTACGTCGCGAGCGTATTCCAGTCTCTATCTACCTAGTAAACGGAATTAAACTACAAGGTCAGATCGAATCTTTCGACCAATTTGTTATCTTGTTGAAAAACACAGTAAACCAAATGGTCTACAAACACGCTATCTCAACGGTTGTGCCTGCGCGTGCAGTAAGCCACCACAGTGGTGAACGCCCTCAAGGTGACCGTCCTCAAGGTGGCGAGCGTTCTCAAGAGAAATCTGACGATTAATTTTCTCTACGCACACACATTACTGTTAAGGAGTTGATTGCTTGTTTGACCGTTATGAAGCCGGTGAGCGAGCCGTACTTGTTCATATCAACTTTACGCAAGAAGGGGAGTGGGAAGATCTCAGCGAATTCGAAATGCTGGTATCTTCAGCTGGAGTCAACGCGTTACAAGTCGTAACCGGGAGCAGACAGTCACCACACCCCAAATACTACGTCGGAGAGGGTAAAGCCCAAGAAATTGCGCAAGCTGTGCAGTTGAATGGGGCAGATATCGTGATTTTCAATCACGCCCTCTCTCCTGCCCAAGAACGTAACCTCGAAAAGCTGTGTCAATGTCGAGTATTGGACCGTACGGGTTTGATCTTAGATATTTTTGCTCAGCGCGCTCGTACTCACGAAGGCAAGTTGCAAGTGGAACTGGCGCAGTTGCGTCATATCTCAACGCGACTGATTCGAGGTTGGACTCACCTTGAAAGACAAAAAGGTGGGATCGGGTTACGTGGTCCAGGTGAAACTCAGTTAGAGACTGACCGACGTTTATTGCGTGATCGGATTAAAGCCATCTTGCGCCGCCTAGAGAAAGTGGCCAAGCAGCGCGAACAAGGTCGCCGAGCTAGAAGTCGAGCGGAAATCCCAACCGTCTCCCTTGTTGGATACACCAACGCAGGGAAATCTACCCTATTCAACCGAATCACTGAAGCGGGCGTTTACGCTGCTGATCAGCTGTTTGCCACGCTTGATCCAACGCTGAGAAAAATAGACTTGGCCGATGTCGGTCCAGCAATCTTAGCGGATACGGTTGGATTTATTCGTCATTTACCACACGATCTGATCGCCGCTTTTAAAGCGACGCTGCAAGAGACGCAAGAAGCTGACATTTTGTTACATGTTGTCGATGCCAGTGACGACCGTTTTCGTGAGAATATTCATGCAGTTCATGTGGTACTTGAAGAAATTGATGCCCATGAAGTCCCAGCTTTGCTGGTGATGAATAAGATAGACAATCTAGAAGACCAGAAACCTCGTATAGAAAGAGATGAGGAAGGCATTCCTCGTGCTGTATGGGTATCGGCAATGGAAGGCGTGGGTATTGAATTGCTGTTTGAGGCTCTTACCGAGCGTCTCTCTAGCCAAATGGTTCAGTACCAACTGCGAATCCCGCCACAACATCAAGGGCGAATTCGTAGTACATTCTTCCAGATGAAATGTATTCAACAGGAAGAGTATGATTCCGATGGTGACTTGTTGATCGAGATTCGAATGCAACAAGCGGATTGGTCTAGACTTGAAAAAAGAGAAGGGGCAGTTTTACGTGACTTTATAGTTACTTAAATGACTGCTACAGTATAACGTCATATCAAATGATGGAGCTTTCTAATGGCGTGGAATGAGCCTGGTAATAACAACGGCAACGATGGCCGCGATAATGACCCGTGGGGTAACAATAATCGCGGTAACAAAGGTGGCCGTGATCAAGGACCGCCAGACTTAGACGAAGTGTTTAGCAAACTGAGTCAGAAACTGGGTGGAAAGTTTGGTGGTAAAGGAGGCGGTAAAGGACCGTCTATCGGTGGTGGCGGAGCAATCGGCTTTGGCATTATCGCTGCGATCGCGGTCGCAATTTGGTTCTTTGCAGGTTTCTATACTATCGGCGAAGCGGAGCGCGGTGTTGTGTTGCGCCTCGGTAAATATGATCGCGTGGTCGATCCTGGTTTGAACTGGCGTCCTCGTTTCATTGACGAAGTGACCCCGGTGAACGTGCAAGCGATTCGTTCGTTGCGCTCTTCAGGTTTGATGCTGACCAAAGACGAAAACGTCGTCACGGTGGCGATGGACGTTCAATACCGTGTGGCGGAACCCTATAAGTACCTGTTCCGAGTGACCAACGCAGATGACAGCTTACGCCAAGCGACCGACTCTGCGTTGCGCGCTGTGATTGGTGACTCATTGATGGATAGCATTTTGACCAGTGGTCGTCAGCAAATCCGTCAAAGTACTCAAGAAACGTTGAACGACATTGTCGACAGCTATGATATGGGCTTAGTCATTGTTGATGTCAACTTCCAATCTGCACGTCCACCAGAGCAAGTGAAAGACGCTTTTGATGATGCGATCGCAGCTCGAGAGGATGAAGAGCGTTTCATCCGAGAAGCGGAAGCGTACAAGAATGAAATCTTGCCCAAAGCGACCGGTCGGGCGGAGCGTTTGAAGAAAGAAGCGCAAGGTTACAACGAGCGTATTACTAACGAGGCCCTAGGTCAGGTTGCTCAGTTTGAAAAACTGTTGCCTGAGTACCAAGCGGCGCCGGAAGTCACGCGTAATCGTCTGTACCTAGATGCGATGGAAGAGGTTTACACCCGTTCATCGAAAGTGCTGATTGATTCCGAATCGAGCGGCAACCTCTTGTACTTGCCTATTGATAAGTTGGCGGGTCAAGATCAAGTGTCAACAAAGCGCAGTACTAAGTCATCTTCTAGTTATGATCAAATTGAGCTTGAATCCCAGCGTACTGATACCACTTCAGACACCTCATCTCGTTCAACTGATTCACGTCAAGGGAGATACTAAGAATGCGTAAGTTAATGATCCCTGTATTAGTCGTTGCATTGGCTCTGATGTTGATGTCTTTATTTGTCATTCCTGAAGGCGAGCGCGGTATCGTGATTCGATTTGGTCGAGTGCTGAAAGACAACAACGATGTGTCTCGCATTTACGAGCCGGGTCTGCACTTCAAAATGCCGATGTTCGATCGTGTTAAAACACTCGATGCACGTATTCAGACCATGGACGGCCGTTCAGACCGCTTCGTGACCTCTGAGAAAAAAGACGTCATCATCGATTCCTACGTTAAGTGGCGTATCGAAGATTTCGGTCAATACTACTTGGCGACCGGTGGTGGTAATACGCTGACGGCGGAAGCGCTCCTTGAGCGTAAAGTCACTGACGTATTGCGTTCTGAAATCGGTGCTCGTGAGATCAAACAGATCGTGTCAGGTCCGCGTAACAACGACGTTCTACCTGACAGTGCAGATGCGGATGTCGTCACGACTGAAGCGGCCAAAGAGGCACTTGAGATTGATGGTCAGCGTGACCAAATCATGCAAGAAGTGTTGAACGACACGCGTCGCAGCGCACTGAAAGACTTGGGTGTTCGTGTGGTTGACTTCAGAATGAAGAAAATCAACCTACCTGATGAGATCAGTGAGTCTATCTATCGCCGTATGCGTGCAGAGCGTGAGTCAGTGGCGCGTAAGCACCGCTCTCAAGGCCGCGAAAAAGCGGAAGTGATTCGCGCACAAGCCGAACTTGAAGTGGCGACTATCCTTGCGGAAGCAGACAAAACCGCGCGTGTGACGCGAGGTGAAGCGGATGCACAAGCGGCGAAAATCTACTCGTCAGCGTACAATAAAGACCCTGAGTTCTATGGGTTCCTACGTTCGCTCAAAGCTTACGAGAAATCGTTCAGCGATAAGAGTGATATTCTGGTCTTGGATCCTAAGAGTGAGTTCTTTAAATACATGAACAACTCTGCGGGTGCCGCCGCGAAGTAATTCGCTATTGATGAATAAAGGCTCCGTTATGACGGAGCCTTTATTTTTTGTCTCTCATAGGATGGTTTACCATTGTCGCCGCCTGAGCGTTTGCATGCGCACGTGGCGCGGGAAAAGGAGCTGAGGATGTCTAACTCATTGTGGCTGGCACTGGGCATTGTGTTGATAGTCGAAGGGCTAGGGCCATTAATCGCGCCCAAAGGGTGGCGAGCCATGATTGCCCAGATCAGCGATCAATCAGACCACCACTTAAGACGCATGGGCGGCTGTCTCGTGGTGGCGGGCGCCGTGATTGCTTATGTGTTTGGTTAGCCTTACCGAGAGGCTTATAGCCTGCAATGCAATGTGGCTATGACGATCAGTAATGGGGAGGCGGCGTCTCTTCTGAAGGGTCAGCCAGATTCGAGCTGTCCATGTTTTTCACTTTACCGACAACGTATTTCATCTGATCCTGCATTTTGGTGATCAGTAATTGCTGCTGGCTAAGTGCAATGTTGAGGCTCTCTACCGTTTGTTCTTGGAAGGCAAGTTGGCACTCCAAGTCATTGATGCGGTTTTCTAGTTGTTCAATAAGTGTTTCGCTCATCGTATTACTCATCTAGCTGCCAAGCTTGGGCAATGCCTGCGGATGTTGCAGAAATGACACGCCCTCGGTTATCAAAGGCAGCATCATACACCACTGCGCGAGGAGGGCGAGCATCTTTTAGTGGTACGGCTTCAAAGCCGTCGATGCGCTTTCCGCTATTGACGTCCCACACCATAATTCGACTCGACGGCGTGCCTGTTACGAGCTTTTGCCCATCATCAGAAAAGCGGGCGCTAGAGAAAATAAGCTGCCGTGAGAAACTTCGCAGTTGAGCGTGTTGTTCGCCGGTGCTTAAATCCCAAATGAACGCTTGATTGCCACCATCAGAAGTGAACGCAAACTTGGCATCGCGATGCAAAGCAACACGATTAATGCGCTGCTCATGCTCAAAGGTTTTTAGAATTTGCCCGGTATTGGTGTCCCATAAGTAAGCGGTGTAATCGTTGCCGCCAGACAGAGCAAAGCGCCCATTGGGCGACAGCGCAACAGAATTGACTTTTTCATTGTGCGCGAGGAACTCAAGACGACGTCCGGTGACTAAGTTGACGTAAATCGCTTTACCATTGGAGAGCCCAAGTAATACCTGTTCGCCATTGCTGGCGATGTCGATATCGCGTATCAGTCCGTCGGATATTGACCACAGACCTTGCGCTTGCGTCCACGCTAAATCCCACACGGCGAAGTTGATTTGAGTGGCGGTCACAGCAAAGCGACCATTGTCGGAGATGCGAATGGTGGATACGGTACTGGCTTGAGGGTCTTGCTCACCCAGTGAGGCCAGAGGTTGGCTCTCCACTAAATCCCATAGTACAAGCTGATGTTCTTTGGAATAGAGCAGGGCGAAGCGAGCATCACGGCTTAATGCAAAGCTCGTGGCGCCATTGGGTTCAATCTCCCAGCGCTGAACATCACTCGATGAGTAAAAACAGCCATTTATTAACGCTGAAATGACAACAACAATGATGACCTTGTTAAAAATTATCCGCATTAGGTCCAAATATCCGCTTGGTTTGGTTTAATTAAGCCGTATATTGGTTATATTGGTACAACATGTAATTGCACACCACTCTTTCTTAAAGATTTGTGCACAAAGACAAAATGCTTCAATTTGGAGAGTTTAATGAAATCTATTTTTAAAGTGTCACTGCTTGCTGCAACGGTTGCGCTAGCGGCTGGCTGTCAAAAAGACGAAGAGCCAAAAACCGACACTGCCCCAGCTGCTGAACAAGTTCAAGCAGAGACAGGAAAAGCGGTTCACTTTAAAACCGAAGACGATAAAGCGGCGTATGCTATCGGTGTGTCGTTTGCTAACTACCTGAGCACCAGTCTTGATAAGCCAAACGAAATTGGCATTTCCCTCAACAAAGACCTGGTTCTAAAAGGGATTGAGCATGTGTTTGCGGGCAACCCCGAACTGAGCGAAGAAGAGACGCGTGCTGCGCTAGAAGCGTTGGATCAACGTGTAGCAGAAACCATGCAAAAGCAAGCCGCTGAAAAAGCGCAAGCAGCGAAAGCGGCAGGTGATGAATTCCGCGCTGAATTTGAACAGCAAGACGGTGTCGTGAAGACAGAATCTGGCTTGTTGTACCAAGTGATGACGGCAGCGGAAGGTGAGCAACCAAAAGATACCGATACCGTGCAGGTGCATTACAAAGGTACGCTGATCGATGGTACTCAATTTGACAGCTCATACGATCGCGGCGAGCCAGCCACCTTCCCACTCAATCGAGTGATCCCAGGTTGGACCGAAGGCGTACAGCTCATGCCTGTTGGCTCAAAATTCAAATTCGTGATTCCGCCAGAGTTGGCGTATGGCGAGCAGGACACCCCATCGATTCCGGCGAACTCAACACTCGTGTTTGAAGTTGAGCTACTTAAGATTGAAAACGGTGAAGAAGCCGCGCAGTAATCTTCTGCGGTTATTCTCTTATTGGAGCCCGGCCATGTGCCGGGCTTTTTTCTACCCTTCCAAAGCAGCGTTCGATACTAGTTGGCGATGGGATCGTTCAGGTGAGGATAGCGTTCAGAGATGCGCCCGCGCACACGGATAGACGCGATTTATTTGTTCTAAGTCACTAGATGCTCGGTTTACGGGATCTGATTTTCAAAATTTCTGATAAACTTACAGCAATTTGTTGATTTTTCGCTCTAAGGCTAGAAAGTGACCACTACAGAAACACTAAATACCGATATGTTGCTTGAAATGGAATCTGTCAACGTGATGCCATTTAGTGAGCACGACAAGATCATTCTGCGCTCGTATGAGGCCGTGGTGGATGGCATCGCAAGCTTAATCGGCCCATTCTGTGAGATCGTTTTGCACTCATTGGAAGATCTCAACACCTCTGCGATTAAGATTGCCAATGGCGAAAACACCGGACGCCAAGTGGGATCGCCGATCACCGATTTGGCGCTGAAAATGCTGCGTGATATCGAAGGATCAGAGCGTAACTTTTCTCGCTCTTACTTTACGCGCGCGAAAGGCGGTGTGCTCATGAAGTCTATCACCGTTGCTATTCGCAATGGCGAGAACCGGGTGATTGGCCTTTTGTGTATCAACGTCAACCTGGATGCGCCCTTCTCGCAAGTGCTGCAATCGTTTATGCCGACCGAAGAAGCCAAACAAGCCGCTTCATCGGTTAACTTTGCGAGCGATGTTGAAGAGCTGGTGGATCAGACGGTTGAGCGCACCATTGAAGAGATCAATGCTGACAAATCAGTATCGAATAACACCAAAAATCGCCAAATCGTGATGGAGTTGTTTGATAAGGGCATTTTTGACATTAAAGACGCGATCAACCGTGTTGCCGACCGTTTGAATATCTCTAAGCACACCGTGTATCTCTATATCCGTCAGCGTAAAACGGAAGAAGACGAAAGATGAGCGCATTGAGTTACACCTTGGTCGTGAATGGCGGTGTGTATGGTACGCAGTCTGCGCGCAGTGCCTACCAGTTTGCCCTCGCGTTAATCGAAAAAGGCCATCAATTGGTGAGCGTGTTTTTTTATCAAGATGGCGTTAGCAATGCCAGTCGTCTCGTGGTGCCCGCCAATGATGAGTGGGATTTAACCCAAGCATGGCAAGCACTGGCTGCCGAGCATGGCGTGCGTCTTGAAACCTGTGTGGCCGCCGCGCTACGCCGCGGAATTGTCAGTGACGATGAAGCTACACTGCATGCACTACCAAACAGCAACCTCAGTGAAGGTTTTGTTCAAGCGGGGCTAGGTAGTCTTGCTGAGGCGATGTTGAGTCAAGATAGGGTGGTGCAGTTTTGAGTCAGCTCACGTATTTCTTTCGCAGTGCACCTCATGCCACCGCCTCAGGTCGAGAAGGCATCGATGCATTGATGGCCGCATCGGCGTACTGTGAATCGATTGCCGTCATCTTCAGTGGCGATGGTGTGTATCAGTTACTGCAAGGGCAGCAAGCCAGTTACATACTCTGTAAAGAGTACGCACCTATGATGAAGCTGTTTGAGCTTTATGACATAGAGGATGTGTTTGTCTGCGCCGTATCGTTATCTGAACGGGGTCTATCGCATGCCGATCTCGTTATCGATGCTAGGCCTCTCTCGGTTTCTGAAATACAAGCCGAGTTGGCAAAAGCGTCGGCGCTGCTGTCGTTCTAAGAGGTAACATGCTTCATATTATTAAATCACAATCCGCGTTGGCAGACGCGCTGCGTATTGCCCATCCTACACAAGATGACTTGATACTGATTGAAGAGGCGATCTACGGCGCGACCATGCATAGCCCCCTTTTTACAGCGCTTAAGGCGCATCAGGTTCACGTCTTACACAGTGATGCATCGGCGCGCGGTATGACGTCACGTTTGAGCCCATCTTATCGTCTGATTGACCACGGTGAGTTTGTTGACCTGACGGTCTCTCACGAGACATCGCTGACTTGGGATTGAGTCATCACTGGCCTATCGGGGGAAAGTGGACAAAAAAGATCCGTATATTTCTTGACACACCTCTCACTGCTGCATAGAATTTTGCGTCCCTAATTACCATTCGTGATTCGGGATAGATTTTTCACAAAGCTTACTTTCAAGTAAATCAGGAGCTAGTTAATGGCAACTATTAACCAGTTGGTACGTAAGCCTCGTGCAAAGCAAGTTGTTAAAAGCAACGTGCCTGCACTAGAAGCGTGTCCACAAAAACGTGGTGTATGTACTCGTGTTTACACTACTACACCTAAAAAACCTAACTCAGCACTTCGTAAAGTATGTCGTGTTCGTCTAACGAACGGCTTCGAAGTGACTTCGTACATCGGTGGTGAAGGCCACAACCTTCAAGAGCACTCAGTTGTTCTAATCCGCGGCGGTCGTGTAAAAGACCTTCCGGGTGTACGTTACCACACAGTTCGCGGCGCACTAGACTGTGCTGGCGTTAACGACCGTAAACAAGGTCGTTCTAAGTACGGTGTTAAGCGTCCAAAATCTTAATGGTATCCGTTAAGTAAGGCCAAACACTAAATTATATTTAATTTTTGAAGAAACTGAAAAGTTTTGGATAACCTGAAGAAGACAACGGAGAAAATCCATGCCACGTCGTCGCGTCATCGGTCAGCGTAAGATCCTTCCAGATCCAAAGTTCAAATCTGAACTGCTGGCAAAATTCGTTAACATCCTAATGGTTGACGGTAAGAAATCTACTGCAGAGAAAATTGTTTACACTGCACTAGACACTATGGCTGAGAAATCTGGTAAAGATCACTTAGCTGTATTTGAAGAAGCTCTTGAAAATGTTCGCCCAGCGGTAGAGGTTAAATCTCGCCGTGTAGGTGGTTCAACTTACCAAGTACCTGTAGAAGTTCGTCCGGTTCGCCGTAACGCACTTGCTATGCGTTGGTTGGTTGAAGCTGCGCGTAAGCGTGGTGAAAAATCTATGGCTCAACGCCTAGCTGCTGAAATGCTAGACGCGTCTGAGAACAAAGGTACTGCGGTTAAGAAACGTGAAGACGTTCACCGCATGGCTGACGCAAACAAAGCGTTCGCACATTACCGTTGGTAATACCTTTATCGTGCTGCGAGATCTCTCGCAGCACTTCAATAGTTCCTATGCGCAAGCTAGGAACTATTGCTATATCTGAAACACAGAAAATCGCTCATCTAAAGCGCGACATCGTTAACTGAAGACGCCCACGCTCAACTCGAGCATTCTTCGTTCTGTCGTTTCGACATAGCAATAGTCCCTATATCCCAATTGAAGAGGATTCTATCGTGGCTCGTAAAACACCGATTGAGCGCTACCGTAATATTGGTATCGTCGCTCACGTAGACGCAGGTAAAACCACCACAAGTGAACGTATTCTATTCTACACTGGTCTTTCTCATAAGATTGGTGAGGTTCACGATGGCGCTGCTACCATGGACTGGATGGAGCAGGAGCAAGAGCGTGGTATCACTATCACCTCCGCTGCCACGACCACTTTCTGGCGTGGTATGGAAGCGCAATTCCAAGATCACCGCATTAACATCATTGATACTCCTGGACACGTTGATTTTACCATCGAAGTAGAGCGCTCGTTGCGCGTACTCGACGGCGCCGTTGTCGTTTTCTGTGGTTCATCTGGTGTTGAGCCGCAATCGGAAACGGTTTGGCGTCAAGCAGATAAGTATCATGTCCCTCGCATGGTGTTCGTCAACAAGATGGACCGTGCAGGCGCTGACTTCCTTCGTGTCGTTAAGCAAATCAAGACTCGTTTGGGCGCCAATCCTGTGCCTATCCAACTTAACGTTGGTGCGGAAGATGAGTTCCGAGGCGTGATTGATCTTATCAAGATGAAGATGATCAACTGGAACGAAGCTGACCAAGGTATGACCTTCAATTATGAAGAGATTCCAGCAGATATGGTTGATCTGGCTGAAGAGTGGCGCAGTAACCTAGTTGAATCAGCAGCGGAAGCCAGCGAAGAGTTGATGGACAAATACCTTGAAGAAGGTGAGTTGACCGAGAGTGAAATCAAGCAAGCGCTTCGCACTCGTACACTGAATAACGAAATCGTATTGGCCACTTGTGGTAGTGCGTTTAAGAACAAAGGCGTGCAAGCCGTGCTGGATGCCGTGGTGGAATACCTACCATCACCGATCGATGTACCTGCTATCAAAGGCATCGATGAGAACGAAAACGACGTTGAGCGCCATGCTGACGATAACGAACCGTTTTCAGCGTTGGCATTTAAAATTGCCACCGACCCGTTTGTTGGCACGCTTACCTTCATGCGCGTTTACTCAGGTGTCGTCAACTCAGGCGATGCTGTGTACAACTCAGTGAAGCAGAAGAAAGAGCGCTTTGGGCGTATCGTTCAGATGCATTCCAACAAGCGTGAAGAGATCAAAGAAATCCGCGCGGGTGATATTGCGGCAGCGATTGGCCTGAAAGATGTCACCACGGGTGATACGCTTTGTGATGCGAACCACAAGGTGATCCTAGAGCGCATGGAATTCCCTGCTCCAGTGATTCAGATTGCCGTAGAGCCACGCTCTGTTGCCGATCAAGAAAAGATGGCGATTGCGCTGGGTAAACTGGCTGCAGAAGATCCCTCATTCCGCGTCGAAACGGATGATGAAACCGGTCAAACCTTGATCTCGGGTATGGGTGAGCTTCACCTAGATATCATCGTTGACCGAATGAAGCGTGAGTTCAGCGTTGACTGCAACGTAGGTAAACCTCAGGTGGCTTACCGTGAAACGATCCGCGGCAGCGCGGAAGTGGAAGGCAAGTTTGTTCGCCAATCTGGTGGTCGTGGTCAATATGGTCACGTATGGATCAAACTAGAGCCCTCTGAACCGGGTGCGGGTTTTGTCTTTGTCGACGAAATCGTGGGTGGTGTGGTTCCTAAGGAATACATCAGCTCGGTAGCGAAAGGTATCGAAGAGCAAATGAACAGTGGTGTTCTAGCAGGCTACCCTGTACTAGATATTAAAGCGACCTTGTTCGACGGTTCTTACCACGATGTTGACTCTAACGAGATGGCGTTTAAGATCGCTGGCTCGATGGCATTCAAGAAGGGTTCATTAGAAGCACAACCTGTACTTCTTGAGCCGATGATGAATGTTGAAGTCACCACTCCTGAAGATTGGATGGGTGACGTTGTAGGTGACCTAAACCGCCGTCGCGGTATGATTGAAGGTATGGACGATGGTGTTGCGGGTATTAAAATTATCCGTGCCCAAGTGCCACTCTCTGAGATGTTTGGTTACGCTACAGACCTCCGTTCTGCGACTCAAGGCCGTGCGTCTTACTCTATGGAGTTTAATGAGTACGCTGAAGTACCGAAAAACTTTGCAGACAAAATTGTTGCAGAGCGAGGTTATTAATGAAGCGGCTTGATCGTAGAAAAAGTGTGTGCTTTTTTTAAAGATCAAGGCGTCGAAATATTGCGCTGACGGACGTTGGCGCATAAAATAGCAATTTCTGGCGCGTCTCGATCAATTCTGATCGTGGCGAATCATAACTAGGAAGGAACACGAACG
>NZ_JCBDHE010000008.1:0-33288 GCF_059834225.1 Vibrio sp. R10-SG3-ISO3
ATGAGTAGTCCCTCTAGGTACGGATTTTAAGTGGCGCAAGACCACGTAACCAAACAAATTGGTGATAAACTTATTCTCAATCACTAAACGTAGTTTAGTAAAAAGAAAGTATCAAAAGGAAAAGTTCGCTTGAGAGCTGGTGCTGATAGGCAGATTCGAACTGCCGACCTCATCCTTACCAAGGATGCGCTCTACCACCTGAGCTATATCAGCACTCATAATGAGTGGAGCGGGCAGCGGGAATCGAACCCGCATCATCAGCTTGGAAGGCTGAGGTAATAGCCATTATACGATGCCCGCAACACGTAACTCTTCGAGCTATTTCCTAAAGAATATGGTGGAGGGGGACGGATTCGAACCATCGAAGGCAGTGCCGGCAGATTTACAGTCTGCTCCCTTTGGCCACTCGGGAACCCCTCCAAATTTTTATCTATTTCTCGCTCTCTAAAGGAGATGCATAGAGAAATGGTGCCGACTACCGGAATCGAACTGGTGACCTACTGATTACAAGTCAGTTGCTCTACCTACTGAGCTAAGTCGGCATAAGTGGTGCGCATTCTATTGAATGATTTTCTACCTTGCAATAGCAAATCCAAAAAAAAATGCCAAATTGGATACTTTCTGCTTTTTTGTTGAAAAATCGAGCAAATTGTCGGGCAAATCACGCGAATATCGATCATCTCGTTTGCAATCTAAGTCCGTTGTTGTAATGTCGCTGCTCGCATCTTCAACTCAGGTTAGGACGACACATGACTCCCTATCTCTCTTTTACCCGACAGCAGTGGGCAGAATTACGCAATTCTGTGCCCATGACGTTGTCTGAAGAGGATTTGCGGGAGCTGCAAGGCGTGAACGAAAGCCTGACGATGGAAGAAGCTGTTGAGATTTATCTGCCCCTAGCGCGATTGCTTAATCTCTATGTCGCCGCTCGGCAAAGTCGCAATACCGTCCTGAACAATTTCTTGGGCAACCAAGAGAGTGCTCCACCTTTTATTATTGGGATTGCCGGTAGTGTGGCGGTCGGCAAAAGCACCACCGCTCGTTTACTCCAAGCACTGCTGTCACGTTGGGATAACCATCAAAAAGTCGAGCTGGTGACCACCGATGGCTTTCTTTACCCTAAGCGCGTACTCGATGAACGTGGCATTATGCACCGTAAAGGCTTTCCTGAATCTTACGATATCAAGCGTTTGGTACAATTCGTCTCAGACGTCAAAGCCGCCAAGCCCAACTTGGAAGTGCCGGTCTACTCTCACATCACCTATGACATCACCGATGAAGTCAAAGTGGTGGATAGACCTGATGTGCTGATTATAGAGGGGCTCAATGTGTTACAAAGTGGGATGGATTACCCACACGATCCTCATCGTGTGTTTGTCTCCGACTTCTTAGACTTCTCCCTCTATGTCGATGCCAACAGTGAGGTGATTGAGCAGTGGTATATTGAGCGTTTTCTAAAATTTCGCTCCGGCGCCTTCACTAAACCGGGGTCTTACTTCAGCCACTACACCCAGTTGTCGAAACAGCAGGCGATAGATAAGGCAAAGGAGATCTGGCATTCCATCAATGGTATTAACCTGCGCAACAACATCTTACCCACTCGCGAGCGGGCGCAGCTGATCCTAAAAAAAGGACTCAACCACAAAGTGGAAGAAGTCCTTCTTCGTAAATAGCCTAGGGTGATAAAAACTCTCTTACTATAGAACAGCTGATTATTCTGGCTGCGGGCCGAAACGATTCTCGCCTTCTGTGCCTTTAAAGAAGCCGCACTCGACCAAAATCCACACTCCGCAAATCATCGCGACGACCGAAATGGCGGTTTGCAGCGCCGCCGGTTGAGCAACTTGCCCAGGGTCACCCACTGGCATCGTCATACGTCCGATAACAAGTGGAACATTCAGTAACAGCCACCAACTGGATTTGTCTCTGTCATGCCAACGCTTGGCGGTGATGGCTAAGTCAGGAATCAACACGATGACAAGGAACACCGGCAGGATGAGATGGGCCGTCGCTGGAATAACCGCGTTGAGTGTCGCAGCGAAGCTTACAATCACTAGGTAGTAAACCACATTCCACAGCCAATAAACCTTACGACCAATGCGGCCTTGAAATGAAAACAGCAGTGCTTTAATTGACATCGTATTCCCTAATGGTTAATTGATGATTTTTTGAAAACAGCTCGGGTCCATATCGCGAATATTAACGGTTAAGCTACGCACGTGTCCCGCTTGTTGTTGCAACACCGCCATTAATTGACGAGATAAATCACGCTTCTGTTCCTCAGTTCTTCCCGCCAACAGCTCGAAGCCAATATGAATAAAATCGCTACTGTCACCTTCATCCCCAAGCAGCCAATGATGGCAGCGCAATGCGCGAGACTTGACGGATAAGGTGTCGAACAGGCCTGATTGTAAAACCACGAAATGCAAATCCTCGAGTAATCCTTGCACATTAACACGCTCATCCACAGAGTTGGAGTATTCCATAACTAGGTTTGGCATCGATGTTGTTCCCTTTTTAGTGCGCTGGTTGGATAGGTATACGCCACTATTATCAATTTCTGTACTTATTTCGCACTCGATGCCAGCGATTCTGTCTACGGGATCACTGCCAGAGCGGTCAGTTATGCTAAATCCATGCGCAAGGCAGTCGGCAAAAGGTTTACAAACCCAATAAGACATGACGGTAATCATGATCTGGACCATTTAATCTGTTATATTCCTACCCAGATTTTTTACATTAATGAACGTTCTACGTTAAAAAGAGAAGGGAGTATTCCTATGCGTCGTCCTGTAGTGATGGGTAACTGGAAATTGAATGGCAGCAAAGCAATGGTCACTGAGCTGCTAACGGGTCTAAACGCTGAGCTTGAAGGCGTCGAAGGTGTCGACGTAGCCGTTGCGCCACCAGCACTTTACATCGACCTTGCTGAGCGTGTCATCGCAGAAGGCGGTAACAAGATTATCCTGGGTGCACAAAACACTGACCTCAACAACAGCGGTGCCTTCACAGGTGACATGTCGCCAGAAATGCTGAAAGATTTCGGTGCTTCTCACATCATCATCGGCCACTCCGAGCGTCGTGAATACCACAACGAATCTGACGAGTTCATCGCAAAGAAATTCAACTTCCTAAAAGAAAACGGTCTAACCCCTGTTTTCTGTATCGGTGAATCTGAAGCGCAAAACGAAGCGGGCGAAACGGAAGCCGTCTGTGCTCGTCAAATCAATGCAGTGATCGACACTTACGGTGTTGAAGCGCTAAACGGCGCCATCATCGCATACGAGCCAATTTGGGCTATCGGTACAGGCAAAGCAGCGACGGCAGAAGATGCACAACGCATTCACGCTTCTATCCGCGCACTTATCGCGGCAAAAGACGAAGCGGTTGCTGCGCAAGTGATCATCCAGTACGGCGGTTCTGTGAAGCCAGAAAACGCAGAAGCGTACTTCTCACAGCCAGACATCGATGGTGCTCTCGTTGGCGGCGCTTCTCTTGACGCGAAGAGCTTTGCAGCGATTGCAAAAGCGGCGGCGGCAGCAAAAGCTTAATCCAATCCTTTATGGACATAGACAAAGGTCAGCTTGCGCTGGCCTTTTTTGTTGCCGCGGTACAAAACCCAAAGCCGGCCCAAATATGTACGCCTCACACCATCTCAACGATGGGGGTTGGTCGTCATAGAGCAGATAAAGTATGCTACGCTTTTCCGCCCGTGAGAGTTGACGTCCTCGATGCAAGATAAACATGGCCTGTTAACGGGTCACATTCCCGACGTTTTGCGCCAAATGACCGTGCCGATGACCTTTGGCATGATCGCTATTTTGATGTTCAATCTGGTCGATACGTTTTTTATCTCTCTGCTCGGTACCCAAGCGCTGGCAGCGGTCAGCTATACCTTTCCTGTCACCTTTGCCGTCAACTGCATCACTATGGGCATAGGAATGGGCATCTCCACCAACATTGCTCGTCTACTTGGCCAAGGCCATACCAACGATGCAGCGCGATTTTCGACCCACGGTTTACTGTTGGCAGTCACCTTAGTGTCGTTGGCGTCCATCTGTGGATTACTGACGATTGAACCGCTCTTTCTACTGCTGGGCGCTGAGCCAGATTTGCTTCCCCTTATCGACCAATACATGGCGATTTGGTATTTAACCATACCGCTGCTCGTCATTCCGATGGCGGGAAACAGCGCGATTCGCGCTACGGGGGATACCAAAACCCCGGCTAAAATCATGATGCTGGCCGGCGTGATTAATGGCGTGCTCGATCCTTTAATGATTTTTGGTTACGGCCCGTTTCCTGCACTCGGGATTCAAGGCGCGGCGATCGCAAGCGCTCTTAGTTGGGCGGGGGCACTGTTAGGCTCCTTGTACGTGCTCACGCGGCGCGAGAAGTTGCTCGCCAAACCAGACCTCACCACCCTTCGCAGTGATTGCCAATCCATTCTAAAAATCGGCACGCCGGCGGCGCTGTCAAATGCCATGACACCGCTCTCAGGTGCGATTCTGATGATACTGCTTTCGACGCACGGCACCAGTGCCGTAGCGGCCTACGGTGCAGCGCAGCGGGTGGAGTCGATTCTTATCTTGGTGCTGATGTCGCTCACCTCTGCCCTGACTCCGTTTATGGCTCAGAACTTGGGCGCGAAAAATCCGCAGCGCGGCTTCGCCGGTTTGTTCCTCACCATGCGCTTTGCACTGATTTTCCAATTGGGGATTTTTGTCATGATGGTGCCGCTGAGCATACCCATCTCCTCTCTGTTTTCTCAAGAGCAAGCGGTCAGAGATCTGTTGTGGCACTACTTACTCGTTGTGCCCTTTAGCTACGGGTTTCAAGGAATGTTAATGATGCTGGTCTCAGGGCTGAATGCGCTGCATGAACCGCTTAAAGCGTTTCAGTGGAGCTTTATGCGTCTGTTCATTTTCACCCTACCCTGTGCCTGGGTTGGCAGTCTTTGGTATGACATTGAAGGACTGTTTATCGGCATTGCCGTTGGCAATGTCATCGGCGGTGTACTCGCCTACCTCTACGCGCTCAAACTGCGCAGCGCTCACTTGTCTGCACCGCGACACCCGTAAAACGTTCAAAATGAGTCAGGATTTAAAGGAAAGTAAGGCCTAGAAACGAACACACCAGCCGAAGCTGGTGTGGTGAGAAGCTGGTGTGGTGATTTAGAGCGTCTCATCGACGACATCGGTCTCATCGACGTCTAAATCTATATCAAGTGGCTCTTGGGAGAGGATCACGCCTGTGTTGTCGGCATAAAGGTAGTCTTCGGGTAAGAAGGTCACGCCACCGAAGTTGACGGCCACTTCCGTTTCACCCACGCCTTGTGAGCTCGCACCAACCGGAATCGAGGCCAAGGCTTGAATACCAATGCTCATGTCTTCTAACTCATCGACTTCACGTACGCAGCCATAGACAACAATGCCTTCCCACTCGTTCTCTTCAGCAAGAGAAGCGAGCTCAGCATCAATGAGCGCACGTCTTAGCGAACCGCCACCATCGACCAACAGCACACGGCCTAAGCCGTCTTGTTCGAGCACTTCACGAATCAGCCCGTTGTCTTCAAAACACTTCACCGTTGTGATTTGGCCAGCGAATGACGCACTGCCGCCAAAGTTGCTGAACATGGGCTCGACCACATCGACCTGATCCATATAAACATCACACAAAGCGGACGTATTGTATTCCATGAGTTACCTTCCCAAACCGTTGGTTGACTCACTCGAGTATATCCGGTCATTAAGTCATTGCAATGACAAGGCGCAATAATACAAGCTCTTGTGAAGGTGATCAGACTCTCATCAGTGTTTGCACGACGACCACGCCAGCAAACAGCAGGTTAGTCAGCAAGGAGCATTTAACAATCACCGGCATCATCGGCGCAATCTGAGCGGGTTTATTCGCCAACCAGACCGCTCGGCCATGTTTAAACACCACCAGTACACTGAGCAAAAACGGCAAGCTGACCCACATTGGTTCTGGTTGATGAAGTAAGTAGAGCGCAAAGGCTAACAGAGAGAAGCCCAGCAAGAAAAAGTGATAATGCTTCGCACGTTGTTGGCCCAAGCGCACTGCAACCGTACGCTTTCCGCACTCTTGATCGTTCTCGATATCGCGCATGTTGTTGATATTCAGTACCGCAACCGCCAACAACCCGCAGCCTATCGCCGGAAGAATCAATGACACTTGGACAACACCAGTGTGAAGAAAATAGGTCCCGGCCACACCGAGCAAACCAAAAAAGAGAAACACAGAGACATCGCCGAGCCCGACGTAGCCATAAGGCTTCGACCCCACCGTATACGCTATAGCAGCGATGATCGCCAGTACCCCTAAGCCGACAAAGGCCAAGATGCTTTGCACACTCTCTAAGGCGTAGAAGACCAAAACCAGCCCGGACAATATCGTCATGATGACATTGATGACGATCGCTTGCTTCATGTCTTGGGTCGTGACCGCGCCCGACTGGATGGCGCGCATCGGGCCAAGACGTTTGTCGTTATCGGTGCCCTTGACGGCATCACCGTAATCATTGGCGAGGTTGGAGAGAATTTGCAATAAGGTCGCCGTCGCAAACGCCAACAGCGCGATCGATAGAGAAAACTCATGATGAGAGTACGCTAGCACGCTACCGGTCAAAATCGACACCAGCGCCAGCGGCAGCGTTTTTGGCCGAGCCGCACCCAACCAAATTTGCAAAGACGCTTTCATAAACCAGAACCTTTGATCTCTATATCACTAACAAACTCGGGCTATTGTGACACTTTGCCGCAGCCGAAAAAACAAAAAAGGCCACGATGTGGCCTTTTTCTCACGCTATCACGCATCGGGTGATTATTTTACGCGACCCACGTACTCGCCTGAGCGCGTGTCGACTTTAATCACTTCACCGATAGAGATAAACAGAGGTACACGAACCACAGCACCGGTTGATAGCGTAGCAGGCTTACCACCGGTACCCTGTGTATCACCTTTTAGGCCAGGGTCAGTGTCTGTCACTTCAAGCTCAACGAAGTTAGGTGGCGTTACAACGATAGGGTTACCGTTCCACAGCGTCAGCATACAGGTGTTGTTTTCCACCAACCATTTTGCGCTCTCGCCCACAGCTTTCGCATCCGCCGCGATCTGCTCAAACGTTTCCGCATTCATAAAGTGGTAGAATTCACCGTCGTTATAGAGATAATCTAGATCGATATCCATAACGTCTGCGACTTCACATGTGTCACCAGACTTAAAGGTTTTCTCTAGCACTTTACCAGAAAGAAGCTTACGAATTTTTACGCGGTTGAACGCTTGGCCTTTACCCGGCTTAACGTATTCATTTTCAAGGATCACACAAGGCTCGTTGTCGAGCATGAGTTTCAAGCCGCCTTTAAATTCATTCGTGCTAACTGTAGCCATTTTTTCCTCTTACATTCTTAGAGCTAAATTCAATGCCGCCTATCATAACCCGAAAAGTCGAATCTGTTGAGCAAAACTGGCTCAATCAACTAGCAAGTGGGATCTCGGATCCGGCCGAGTTATTACGACATCTCGAGATTGACCCCACCCCGTGGCAAGACGGCTTTGCTGCACGCAAACAATTTGCTCAGCGCGTCCCGTTAAGTTTTGTTGCTCGCATGGAAAAGGGCAACCCAGAGGATCCTTTACTGCGCCAAGTTTTACCGGTCGCGCAAGAGCTTGAATGGCACCCAGGTTTTAGCCAAGATCCACTCGAAGAGCAAGATAACGCCCAACCGGGCTTACTGCATAAGTATCGCAATCGAGCGCTTTTGATTGTCAAAGGCGGCTGCGCAATCAACTGTCGCTACTGTTTTCGCCGCCACTTTCCCTATCAGGACAATCGCGGCAACAAAGCCGTTTGGCAAAAAAACCTCGACTACATCGCCGCTCACACCGAACTCAACGAAGTGATTCTCTCGGGGGGCGACCCATTAATGGCCAAAGATAGTGAACTGGAATGGTTGATTTCCGCCATAGCAGCCATCCCGCACATTAAGCGTCTGCGCATTCATACTCGCCTACCTGTGGTGATCCCTGCTCGCGTCACAGACGGGTTGTGCACACTGCTGGCCAGCACGCGACTGCAAGTGGTGATGGTCACCCACATCAATCACGCCAATGAGATTGATGCGCCCTTCAGCGAAGCGGTGCGCGCGCTTAAGCAGGTTGGTGTGACCATGTTGAACCAAGCGGTGATGCTGAAAGGTATCAATGACAATGTCGATGCCCAAGTGGCGTTAAGCGAGTCTCTATTTGATGCGGGCATTTTACCCTACTATCTGCATGTGCTAGATAAGGTGCAAGGCAGCGCGCATTTTCATATTTCAGACAGCGAAGCGAAAACCATCATGGCGGGAGTGATCGAGCGCGTATCTGGTTACCTTGTGCCTACCTTGACGCGAGAGATCGGCGGCAGAAAAAGCAAAACCCCCCTTGATTTACATTTAGAGTAATCCCGACGACAAAAAGCTTTTGTTCGCTCCTCTGAGACACTCAGTGCATACTTTGCGGTTTCCCAGTATCACTCATGCCCATCTCAGAGGAGACCATGCACCCTTCACTCTCATCCTTGTTAGACCTCGGTCCGTTTTCTTGGTCAGCACTGCTTTGCTGCGCGATCAACGGCATTCTTATTGGTGTCGAACGTCAAACACGCGGCAAGCCAGTCGGTATCCGCACGTCAATCCTTATTATCGCAGGCACGTACTGTTTTATGTCGATGGCCGTGTCGCTCTCACCGAACACCTTAGACCAAGCCCGCGTATTGGGTCAGATCATTACTGGGGTTGGCTTTTTAGGCGCAGGCGTGATGATGACATTGGATGGCAAAATTCATGGCGTCACCTCTGCCGCGGTCATTTGGGTGTTAGCGGCGCTTGGGCTGATGACAGGGCTGGGCTATGAGCAACAATCCATCGTCATTACCGTACTGACATTAAGTGTGCTGCTGGGCGTCGATAAAGCGGAAAACCACATCAAGGCATTGCGCCGTGGCGTGCACCAGAAATTCCAAAACCGCAAAGAATCTCGCCGAGTGTCGAACGAACAATTTGCGAGCACAAACGCAAATAGCGCGGTTTTTATTGACGAAAAACAAAGAACTGGCGGATTGTAAAACAGACACGCGAGATAAGCATACAACTTCACATTCCAGCGTAAGGGTTTTGAGTAGCATAAATCACAGTTATCTATTACCCCCAGGATGTGATCATGTTTTATATACATATGTTGCTGCTGCTGGCCGTCATTTTTGTTGGCATTCGCCATGGCGGCATCGCGTTTGGTTTACTTGGCGGCTTGGGCGTCTCTGTCCTTGCATTTGTGTTTGGTATCGCCCCCGGTAGCCCACCGATCAGTGTCATGCTGATCATTCTTGCCGTGGTAGCTGCCTCTGCAACCTTAGAGGCCACTGGTGGCCTCAAACTCTTGGTCAAATTTGCTGAGCGTTTGCTGCGCAAACACCCCAACCAAATCGTCTTCCTTGGCCCACTGTGTACCTACTCTCTGACCGTGCTGGTCGGCACCGGTCACTCAGTCTACCCACTTCTGCCGGTCATTTATGATGTGGCTTACAAGAAGGGCATTCGCCCCGAACGTCCAATGGCGATGGCAACGGTCGCATCGCAAATGGGGATCACAGCGAGCCCGATCGCCGCAGCGGCCGCTGTCGTCATGGCGACCGCCGCAGATAACCATCTCGACATCAGCCTGGTTAACGTCCTCATGGTCACCATTCCTGCGACCCTGACGGGCGTGTTAATTGGCTGTCTATGGAGTCTAAAACGCGGCAAAGAACTCGACCAAGATCCTGCTTTTATCGAACGCTGCAAAGATCCTGAGTTCAAAGCGCAATTAATCGATGAAGAACAAGAGAGCCTAGACGTTCAACATGACCAGAAAATGGCGAAGCGAGGGCTTGGGATCTTTTTGGCTGGTATCTTGACGGTGATTTTTGTCGCCATGTTTGGCAAAGATCTCGCCTTACTGCCGCAAGGGGTCAAAATGTCGGTCGCGATTCAGTTTTTGATGCTGTCGGTCGGCGCAGTGATATTGCTCACCACCAAAGTGAACCCGAAGAAAATTGTTCACAGTAATGTCTTTATTGCGGGGATGACGGCGGTCATCATCATCTTTGGTATTGCTTGGATGAGTGACACCATCATCGGCCATCACAAACCCTATCTAATCAGCTTAGTCAGCGATGTTGTCGC
Organism: Vibrio sp. R10-SG3-ISO3; assembly: GCF_059834225.1. Classification (NCBI taxonomy): domain Bacteria; kingdom Pseudomonadati; phylum Pseudomonadota; class Gammaproteobacteria; order Vibrionales; family Vibrionaceae; genus Vibrio; species Vibrio sp. R10-SG3-ISO3. The sequence continues at coordinate 10,224 of NZ_JCBDHE010000008.1, forward strand.
AGCGCACCCGTGGACGTTTGCGATTGCGATGTTTGTGGTTTCGGTATTCTTGAAGAGCCAAGCCGCAGTACTGACGATTATGCTCCCCCTTGGCTTTGCGATGGGCATTCCTGCTCCTGTACTTATCGGCGTCTTGCCCGCTTGTTACGCATACTTCTTCTTCCCGTTCTACCCCAGTGATTTGGCGGCCATCTCCTTTGACCGTTCAGGGACAACGCAAATTGGCAAGTACGTCCTCAATCACAGCTTCATCCTGCCCGGGTTTATTGGCGTCGTCAGTGCGACCTTTGTTGGGTATCTGATTTCGACTGCCATTAACTAGCGCCGCCACTCTGACGTGAGACGAAAAACAAAAAGGCCAGTATGATACTGGCCTTTTGCTTGTTCTCAGTTGGGCGCTGTTAATTAGAACAGCTCTTCCGCGACTTTGAACAGATCGTGACGAACTGGACGCTTCATGTTTTCAATCGCATCGATGATGTCATGGTGAACCAGTTGCTCTTTCTGGATACCCACACAACGGCCACCTTGACCTTCCATCAATAGGTGTACGGCGTAGTTACCCATACGCGACGCGAGAACTCGGTCAAAGGCTGTTGGGCGACCACCACGTTGAATGTGGCCTAGCACGGTCGCACGAGTTTCACGACCAGTGGCAGTCTGAATCTCTTTTGCCAGTACATTGGCATCCATCATCAGCTCAGTCAGAGCGATGATCGCGTGCTTTTTACCTTTCTTGATACCGTCTTGGAGGTTGCTGATCAGCTTCTCTTTATCAAGGCCCGTTTCTGGGGTGATGATGTATTCACAACCGCCCGCAATCGCTGACATCAGGGTCAAATCGCCACAGTGGCGGCCCATGATTTCAACGATAGAAATACGCTGGTGAGACGATGAAGTGTCACGTAGACGGTCAATCGCATCGATAACCGTGTTAAGCGCAGTGAGATAACCGATAGTGTAATCCGTGCCCGCGATGTCGTTATCAATCGTGCCCGGTAGACCGATACATGGGTAACCCATTTCAGTCAGCTTCTTCGCCCCCATGTACGAACCGTCACCACCGATTACCACCAAGGCTTCGATACCGTGCTCTTTCAGGTTCTCGATCGCCTTTTGGCGTACCGACTCCTCTTTGAACTCAGGAAAACGTGCCGAGCCCAAGAAAGTACCACCACGGTTGATCACATCAGAAACGCTCGAACGATCCAATTTCTCGATACGGTTTTCGTAAAGGCCAAGATAACCATCGTAAATTCCGTATACTTCAATGTCTGCAGAGAGTGCAGTGCGGACTACGCCACGTACTGCTGCGTTCATACCAGGGGCGTCACCGCCACTTGTCAAAACACCAATCTTCTTAATCATGCTCACCCTCGATTTTTGGGAATCTTATTTCAAAATATTACGTTAGTGGTTTACAGGCGGCCACCAACAAAATTCCTTTAACTGCGTAGTATGTTACCTTGCCCCACAAGGAATACTACTTTTATTTTGTAGACGTTAATGTAAGTTTTCTACTTATGTAAGAGTATTACAGCTTTGCTCATAACGGGAATTGATACACGTCAGTATCAAGGTTAATACTCACTCGCTAGAAAGATAGCCAACCCCCAGCCATTTGTCGCCTCTTCGCTAAGACTCCCAGTGATGAACCTTCTGTTTACGCTCTTTACCGAACACCACAGAATAGGGATCTTGGTGGATCAATACGTCTGCTTCGGGGAAGGTCGCCAACAGCGAATCTTCTACGCGATCCGAAATTCGATGCGCCTCAATCAGCGGTAGATGATCGTCGAGCTCAAGATGCAATTGGATGAAGCGCGTCGGCCCTGACATACGAGTTCGTAACTGATGCACGCCGTGCACCCCTTCCACAGAGAGACAACATGCTTTGATCTGAGCAAGCTCCTTATCGGGCAGCTTTCTATCGAGCAAGGTTTGAATCGCCTCTTTGACCATCTTATAGGCGCTAAACAGAATGTACCCGCCGATGATGATGGCAAACACCGCATCCGCCTGAGTAATACCAAACCAGCTGAGACCAAGCGCCAACATGATCGCAGCATTCATGTATAAGTCCGATTGGTAGTGCAATGAATCTGCGGCAATGGCTTGGCTGCCGGTTTTTTTCACCACATGGCGTTGAAATGTGACCAAACCGAACGTCACCAACATGGCGAAAAAGCTCACATAGACGCCATATTCAGGTGACACCAAGGCATGAGGACGGAAAAATCGGTCAACACCATTAAGAATCAGGAATACCGCAGAGCCTGAGATAAACATCGCTTGAGCCAGCGCCGCCAGCGATTCCGCTTTGCCGTGACCAAACGCATGTTCACGATCCGCAGGTTGAAGTGAGTAGCGCACCACCACCAGATTGACCAACGAAGCGGCAATATCGAGCATAGAGTCGATCAGTGACGCGAGTAGACTCACTGAGCCCGTCATCCACCAAGCGCCCACCTTGACCACCAGCAAGCCACTGGCGACAAGCGTAGCGGTCCATGCTGCCATCGTCACCAAACGTGCATATTCTTGTTTCATATCCGTTTTCTACGTTAAGCCATTGCAAAAATTGGCTTAAGTATAACCTTATGTGTGGTGAAAGTGCAGCCAAGCTCCAGAAACACAAAAGGCGACCCGAAGGTCGCCAAAGGCAGTAGAGAGCGATGATCAGTTTTTGTTCATGCGTTTTTGCATTTTCTCGCCACACTCTGTCGCGCGCTCTTGTTGCAGCTCAACAAACTTAGCTTTTTGCTCAGGTGTTAGTACGCTTAACATTTTGTGTTCTTTCTCTAGCATCTTCACACGACGCTCAGTCTGTTGGTCGACCATCTGTTTCGCCAATTCTTGTGCGGCCGCTTGATCGAAGGTGTCAGCCAGTACCAACGCTTGCACGCTCGCACGGTGCGCCTGCATCTGCGCTTGATGTGACTCAAAATTCTCTTTGAATTTCGCTTTCATTTCATCACGACCGGCTTCGCGCATCTCTTTAAGCTGTGCTTGCTGTTCTTCGGTTAGGTCCAGTTGACGCATGATGCCGCGATCCAGACCACCACGACACTCATCACGCGGCCCTTTGTGGTTATCTTTACCACCGCCACCGAACGCCCATGCGCTCGCAGTACCTAATGTGAGAGGGAGGACAACAGCAGCCAATACCATTTTTTTTGCAGTGTTCATAATCGTTACCTTTCTTGTTCAAGTTATTGTGTGGGGCTGTCTTCACAGCGCTTGAGTGTAGAATAGGCCATGCTAAGTAAAGTGACGTTTAGGCAGCGTAAAGAATCGTAAAGAGGAAAAATTAGTCTCAATCTCCAGACGATTTACCAGTACTATTAACTCAGTGACGTTTGTAAGAGTGGTAACTATGGCACACCTATTATTGATTGATGATGACACCGAACTCACCGGGCTATTGACTGAGGTGTTAACGTTTGAAGGCTTCACCATCTCCGAAGCGAACAATGGCGAAGAGGGATTAGCGCTGGTCAGCGATGAGATTGATCTCATCTTGCTCGATGTGATGATGCCCAAACTCAATGGTATGGAAACACTCAAACGTCTACGAGAAAAGTGGCAAACACCCGTACTGATGCTCACCGCGAAAGGGGAAGAGATCGATCGCGTCATCGGCCTCGAACTCGGTGCCGATGATTACCTACCCAAACCATTCAGTGACCGTGAACTGCTCGCACGTATCCGAGCGATTCTGCGTCGCACCCAAGGTAAATCGGCGAGCAAAAACGGCGACTGCATCGAATACCAAGATCTTAAAGTCTATCCGGGCAAGCAAGAAGCCTATTGCCAAGGTGACTTACTCGAACTGACGACCACAGAATTCGCTTTGTTGAGCCATTTTGTGCAAAACCCAGGTGAAACACTCACCAAAGAAGCGTTAAGTTTGGATGTGCTAGGCAAGCGACTGGCGGCGTTTGATCGCGCCATTGACATGCACGTCTCCAACCTGCGTAAAAAGCTGCCAGAGCGCGCTGACGGCAAGCCACGGATCAAAACCTTACGTGGCCGCGGCTACTTGTTGGTTGAGGAAAACTGATGCGTTTACCGAAAATCACTAGCTTGTATGGACGCATCTTCGCCATCTTTTGGTTTACCATGTTTTTGGTGCTGATGGCGGTGCTCTCCCTCCCCCATCTCGATCCAAGAAAAGCACGAGACATTCCGAGCACTCACCTCAATGACTTAAGGGAAGTGCGAGACAGAGTCGAGCAACGCTTTGCCGGAGAGTCCAACCTCGCGCGGATATTGTTCCAACTTGAAGGGCCACGCAGGCAAGGTAATGATGGTGGAAGGCCACCAAAAGACAGCGGCCCGCGTTTCTATGTATCGGATATCGATGGCAACATACTGACGTCGCAAGACCCGAAAGATTTCAAGATTCGTGCACTGCAAAACTTTATCACCAGCGTCGAGTTAGCCGAAGCGCCCAAGCAGAAGCTCTACGGCCATTATATGCTTGCCGGCCCTATTCCGGTGACGTTAGCCAAGCAGCCTCTGTTGCTATACGTCGGCATCAAGTGGAATCAACCCGCGCCGTTTATCCTTAATCTGTTTGATCGACCACTCCAGCTTTTACTGGCAGTCATGTTGGTGAGCACCCCGCTACTGTTGTGGCTTGCTTGGGCACTGAGCCAACCTGCAAGACGTCTCGAACGCGCAGCAAAACGCGTCGCCGCTGGTGAATTTGAGGTGGACCCGCAGTTGGAGAAAGGCACCAGCGAATTTCGTCAAGCCGGAGAAAGTTTTAACCAGATGGTGGAAGCCGTTAATCAGATGATCTCGGGGCAGCAGCGCTTACTCTCTGACATCTCTCACGAACTGCGTTCACCGCTCACTCGGCTCAGAATGGCGACCGGTCTTGCCGTGCGTAAGCAAGGAGAGAGCACCGAGCTGACGCGCATCGATACCGAGGCTCAGCGCCTTGAGCAGATGATTGGTGAGCTGTTGGAGTTGTCGCGCATTCAAGTCAACAGTCACATGGTGCGAGAAAAACAAGCCTTGAGCAGCTTGTGGGAAGCCATCTTCTGTGACGCGCAATTTGAGGCAGAGCAAATGAGTAAAAACCTGCGCTACGATGCGATTCCTAATCGCACCATTTCAGGCAACCCCAAACTGCTCATGAGCGCGGTGGACAACGTAGTGCGCAATGCGATTCATTACGGCGAAGACAAAATCGACATCCAACTTCACGTCGCCGATGACGCCGTCCAAGTTATCGTTGATGACAACGGCGAAGGGGTGCCAGACGATGAACTGGAGTCGATATTCCGACCTTTCTACCGAGTCTCCACGGCGCGAGACAGACACAGCGGCGGAACCGGTCTTGGCCTGGCAATTACCGAAAGCGCAATACGCCAACACAGTGGCACAATCAAAGCGAGCCGCAGTCCGCTAGGTGGATTACGCGTGACGATTTGTCTGCCGCTGTGCCAATAAATCATGCGTTGTCATGGAAGTTCGCAATACCCACATCAACCTTACAGTTGATAATCGATCTCATTATCATTTAAAGTAAATTCTCCAAACATGGAGGATTTACGATGGTGCACCAATTTCCTGAACTTCCTTATGCGTATGATGCGCTTGAGCCTTATATCGACGCAAAAACCATGGAAGTTCACTACAGCAAACACCACAGAACGTATTTTGATAAGTTCTGCGCGGCAATCAAAGACAGTGAACTAGAGCAGCAGTCGCTGCGTCGCATTTTTGCCAACATCTCCTCACTGGCCCCCGCTGTTCGCAATAACGGTGGTGGCTATTACAACCACGTCCTGTATTGGAACTGCATGACGCCCAATGGCGGTGGTATGCCCAGCGGCGAGCTTGGCCGCGCCATCGAGGAGACCTTTGGCAGCTTTACCGAGTTCCAACAGCAGTTTAGCGACGCTGCGATCAATACCTTTGGCTCCGGTTTCGCTTGGCTGATCGTCAAAGATAATCAACTGGTGATTACCTCGACCAGCAATCAAGACAATCCCCTCATGGACGTGGCGGCCATCCAAGGCGAGCCCATTTTGGCCTTGGATGTGTGGGAGCATGCCTACTACATCAGCTACCAAAATCGCCGCCCTGACTACATTAACGCGTGGTGGAATGTCGTCAACTGGGAGGCGGTCGCAGAGAATTATCATCAAGCGCTGAGCTAATTAGACCGACAACAAAACAGACTAACAACGTCACACGGCACTTGGCGGTGTTTCATCACCGCCTTATACTCTTGGGTCTTATCAGAAAAAAGTAACCAAAACCATGTTTGATATTGCCCTATTTGAACCCGAAATCGCCCCGAATACGGGCAACATTATTCGCTTGTGCGCAAACTGTGGCGCTAACCTGCACTTAATTGAGCCATTAGGATTTGATTTAGAAGAGAAAAAAGTGCGCCGCGCCGGTTTGGACTACCATGATCTCGCGCGCGTCACTCGTCACAAAGACTACTCGGCATTTCTCGAATATCTGCAAAAAGAGCGCAGCGAATACCGCATTTTTGCTTGCACAACCAAAACCACAGGCCACCATGTAGACGCCCAATTCCAACTAGGCGATGTGTTACTGTTTGGTCCGGAAACTCGTGGCCTGCCAGCTGAATTGATCGAAAGCATGCCAATGGAGCAGCGTATTCGCATTCCTATGATGCCAGACGCACGTAGCTTAAATTTGTCCAATGCGGTTGCGATCATCGCTTTTGAAGCGTGGCGACAAATGGGCTTTGAAGGGGCACAGTAGGCGTCAGTTCCTAGAAGTGAGTGCCTAGTTCCTAGAATTCGACTTCTAGGAACTAGGAACTAGGAACTAAAATCCTCACCTACGGACGAGCAACGAAACCTACCGCTTCATACGCTTTCTTCAGCGTCTCAGCGGCACGAGCAGACGCTTTCTCCGCACCTTGCTTCATCACTTGATCCATGTAAGCACGATCGGCACGAATACGGTGGTATTCCGCTTGAATCGGCTCAAGCATCGCCACCAGCGCTTCACCCACGTCTTTCTTAAATGGACCGTACATTTCTACGCCTTGGTACTTGGCTTCAATCTCTGCAAAGCTCATACCTGTCGCCGCCGAGTAGAGGCCCATTAGGTTTGAAATGCCCGCTTTGTTGTCCCAATCGTGGGCGATACGTGGTGGCGTTTCTGTATCGGTTTGCGCCTTGTTGATCTTTTTAAGAATCGATTTCGGCTCTTCCAACAGCGTAATCACGTTCTTGCGGTTATCATCCGACTTCGACATCTTCTTGGTCGCATCCTGAAGGCTCATAACACGCGCATTCACGGTTGGAATGTACGGCTCTGGCACTTCAAAGATTGGCTGCTCAGGCGAGTAGATGTTGTTAAAGCGGTTGGCGACATCACGCGCCAGCTCAAGATGCTGCTTCTGGTCACTGCCGACCGGAACTTGATGCGCGCCGTAAAGCAGAATGTCGGCTGCCATCAACACAGGGTAATCGAACAGACCAACGTTGACATCGCCAAACTGACTAGAGGTGTCTTTCGAGTAGCGCGCTGATTTGTCTTTAAACTGGGTCATTCGGCCCAGTTCACCCATTTGGGTGTAACAGTTAAGAAGCCAACCAAGTTGAGCATGTTCCGGTACGTGGGACTGGACAAATAACGTGCTCTTCTTCGGATCAACGCCCACTGCGAGACAAATTGCCAATGCATCTAGAGTTGCTTCATGCAGTGCTTTCGGGTCTTGACGCACTGTGATGGCATGAAGGTCAACCACACAATATTGGCAATCATAATCGTCTTGCATCTGCTGCCATTGACGTAGAGCACCCAAGTAGTTACCGATACTTAGTTCACCTGACGGTTGAACACCACTCAATACGATGGGTTTGCTCATTAGAATGATTCCTTTGACTTCTTAATCTTAATAAATGAAAAAACCGCGCCCAGCCTGACGCCGACACGGTTTATCCAGTGTACTCATTAACGAGTATTTTGGAAGCGATTTCGTTGCGCTTAAGCGCAAACCGCGACCACTTCGAGTAAATCTGCGATGGTATCGGCGACGTAGTCCGGCTGTGAGTCGGAAATCGCTTCGCCGTGGTTGTAGCCGTAGGTCAAACCAAACGAGTAACACCCTGCGTTCTTCGCCGCAAGAATGTCGTTTTTCGAGTCGCCGACCATCAGCATCTGTTTGGTACCACAGTGGTGCTTTTCAAGCAGCCAGTTGAGCGCCATCGGGTTGGGTTTCTTTTCTGGGAAGGTATCACCGCCGATGATGTCACTGAAGTAATGATCAATACCATGCTGTGCGAGCACATCAGGCACGAACTTACTCGGCTTGTTTGTCACCAATGCTAGGGTGAAACCTTGCTCATGCAACGCCGCTAACGTCTCTTTTACTTGAGGGTAAAGATGGCTCAGCTTGTGTCCACCTTGGGCGTAAAAGTCATCAAAGAGGTGACGAGCTTTGACTAACAGCGCAGGATCAAGATCGGGGTCAAGCGTTAAGCTGCGAGATAAGGTGCGGCCAATCAACACATCGGCACCGTTACCGACGTAATCACGCACCTCTTCTTCCGCCACCGGCGCATAACCGAGCGCTTCGACAGCCGCGGAGGCGGCAACCGCGAGATCCGGCACACTGTCGAGCAAGGTGCCATCAAGATCGAACGCGATCAATTTAATGTCATTCATGAATATTCCTAATGGTTGAGCGGCGACTTTTTTAGTCACTCTTAGGGCGGGCATGATTGACCCGCCAGGTCACTTTATATGGGCAAACAGCCAAATTGGATTACTGAGTTATGACTTCACTTTGGCCAGCTCAGCGCGCATCTCATCGATTACGGCTTTGTAATCCGGCTGATTGAAAATGGCGGAACCGGCGACAAACATATCCGCGCCCGCTTCTGCGATTTCACGAATGTTATCCACCTTCACTCCACCATCAATTTCTAAACGAATGTCACGGCCTGATTTATCAATCATAGCGCGAACGGCACGCAGTTTATCTAGCGTGTGAGGAATGAATGATTGACCACCAAACCCAGGGTTTACTGACATCAATAGGATCAGATCGACTTTATCCATAATGTACTCAAGGTGAGCCAGTGGCGTTGCAGGATTGAGCACCACACCCGCCTGACAACCATGCTCTTTGATCAGTTGCAGTGTGCGGTCTACGTGTTCAGAGGCTTCGATATGGAAAGTGATCATTGATGCCCCCGCCTTAGCAAAGTCCGGGATGATACGATCCACGGGCTTTACCATCAAGTGCACATCAATAGGGGCGGTGATGCCATAGTCACGCAGCGCTTGGCAAATAGGTGCGCCAAACGTCAGGTTAGGTACGTAGTGGTTGTCCATCACATCAAAGTGAACCACATCGGCACCGGCGGCGAGCACCTTTTCGACGTCCTCACCAAGGCGAGCAAAATCGGCCGACAAAATGGATGGAGCAATAAGAAAATCTTTCATACCTGACCTCTGTTAGGTTGCGCTGAATAATCGTTGCGCAATTCTACCTAAGCTGGCGGTAGGAATACAGTGGCTATTTGCTTTCACCTGGTTGGAATAGTGCGAGCAGCTCATCGACTTTATTGCGCCCTGCACCATTGCGGCTGATGGTCCGTTTAACCTTGACCACGTTCAACTGCGCGCCATGATACAGGCGTCTGGTGAGCGTTGTGTCATGGTTAGAAATCAGCACGGAGATACCACGCTCTTTGGCCGCACGCTCAGCGACATCAGCCAAGGCGGCTTGATCATCGAGTGAAAAGCCATTGCCCGCGTAAGAGGTAAAGTTGGCGGTCGTCGACAGCGGCGCATAAGGCGGATCGCAATACACCACACTGCCCTTGCGCGCGCGTTTGAACGTCTCGGCGTAGCCCTCACAGACAAAGGTGGCCTTCTTGGCTTTCGCGGCAAAAAACTCCAACTCAGCTTCTGGGAAGTAAGGCTTTTTGTACGAACCAAACGGTACATTGAAGCCGCCTTTTTTGTTGTAACGACACAGGCCGTTAAAACCGAAACGGTTCATATACAAAAATGCAAGAGAGCGATAGAAGGTGTCATCACTTTGGTTAAACTCGGCGCGGATCGCCAAATAGGCTTCTTTGCGATTGTTCTCTGGGGTAAACCAGCGCTTCGCCTCAGGGATGTAGCTCTCAGGGTTGTCTTTGAGCAGATTGTAGAGATTGATGAGATCAGGGTTGATGTCTGCCAGCAGGTACTGCTCATAATCCGTATTAAGAAACACAGAACCAGCACCAACGAACGGTTCAACCAACTTACGACCTTCAGGCAGGTAGCGTTGGATATCTTCGACCAGACCGTATTTTCCACCTGCCCACTTGAGGAAGGCTCGCTGCTTCTTCATCTACTGCTCTATTTATCAACCACAAAATAAGGGGCGGAATGTATCATATTTACCGCCCCGACCAAAGCACTTGCCTACGCAACTGCGAATGACGCGAACAAATCGTCGTTATTCGACTCTCTCCAACTCGCTCTGCACCTGACCGAGCGATTTTGCCCATGGGTCAAGCTGTTGCAACGCCTCAGGAAGCGTCTGCACCGCATCTCGCGCCAGTTGAATGGTAGGGTAGTTTTGGTAAGTGACAATAAACCACTCCACCCCGCTTCTGACCGTAGGGTAAATGAAGACTTGATTGGCCAATTGGTGTGTATCAATAAAGCGCTGCACCTCTTCTAAGCTGTTCACTGCCGCCAGCTGCAAGGTGTAGCTGCGTGGCGAAAAGCTTTTCAATTCATCTTTAGTGAAGGAGAAACGGATCACCACCTCTGGCTCTGGCTGCGTGTCTACTTGCGGTGCGCTCTCTTGTTCAGCTTGGGGGGCAGACTCGGGAATCGATGCTTCCACCACCTCATCAATCGGCGTCGTATCGGCCTGTTCTGGTTTACCTTCAAGCAAAGCATCCACCACTTCAGAAGTAATGACCACACGCTGATGGGTATCATCAGGATTGCCGACACTCGACACTTCACTGGTCACGCTTGGTGGCAAGGACGCAGAGTCATCCTCGGCATTGGTCAGAGAGGGGTCGGTCACCGGCTCAGGCTCGACGGTCTTCGCTTCACTCGTTTGCGTGTCTGGAGCGGGCGTTTCGGGCAGAGTTGGAATGACCGTTTGCTCCAAGTTTTGACTGATTTGCTGGGCTTTCTCATCTGGGGTGGGCTGATTAATTAACCACCAGTAACCACCGCCGATCAGCAATAACAGGACAATAATCACCAACGCCATATTCAACGGTGATGCGACAATCGAGCGGATAATGATCCTTTTTTCCACTTTCTGTTCCCCTAGCGCCATAATTTTACCGGGCCGACGCGCGACACTGCGGTATGCATTTCTCACTCGTTTTTCCATGTCGTCTTCGACATATCGAATCACGAGGTGCTCAAAAAATCGTTCCGCTTCGTGCTCAGACAGCGGCTCGATATCAAAATCTATTGGTTTATGCTCTTGGCCGTAACTCAATCGCGTCAACAAAGGCTCAAGGCTATTGGATGCCGCAAAGAGCACCACATTGACGTTCCACTGCGGGCGCTCTTGCGCCTCAAGGACTAACATCCACAGTTCTGAAATGAACGACTCACTCAACAAGTGCGCGTCGTCGATTGCGATCAACACATCACAGCGCTCTCCCTCCATTAAACGAATAAAGGATTCAGACAAGGCGTCTGCAGGGTTAAACAGAGGTTCAGAAAAAAGCTGAGAGAGGACGGTAAGGCGTCGTTGAGATTCGTCCTGATTGGGGTGACACAAAAGCAGAGATTGGTTTTTGTCTGGCGACCACGCCTCTAAAAATCGCTGCGCAAGCCAAGTTTTGCCCGCACCACTTTCGCCACCAATGGTGACGAGGTTGGATCCAAAGTTAGTCAGCAGTTGCAGGCGTTCCAGCAACTCAGTTTGAGAGTCTAACTCCAAAACACGCGGGGAGCTCATTGCATCATCCTAAGACGTAGAGTGCGCAGCGACCTAAGCCACTGCGCCACAGTTCAATCAATTACAGCGTGCGCCCATAGTCGATTGCGTCTCGTAACACGGACTCTGGGACACCTTTCACCACATCGGCACTACCAATGCTGGTCGGTAGAACCAATCTCAATTCACCAGAAAGCACTTTCTTATCGCGCATCATGTGTTTGATAAAGTCATCAAATGACATGCTGTCTGGTGTGTGGATTGGCAGCTTGGCTCTTTTTAGTATAGAGACAATTCTCTCCACTTGCTGCTCATCAATAAGCCCTTGAAGCTGAGCGGTTTTTGCAGCCATCACGGTACCCGAAGAGACCGCTTCACCGTGGAGCCAATTACCATACCCTAACTCAGCCTCAATCGCATGACCAAATGTATGACCTAGATTCAACAACGCGCGAATTCCAGATTCTTTCTCATCTTGCGCCACCACTTCCGCTTTGATTTGGCAGCAACGCGCAATGGCGTAAGTGAGTGCTTGTTGATCTAACGCGTACAGCGCATCGAGGTTCTCTTCCAACCAGACAAAGAAATCGTGATCGTAGATGATGCCGTATTTGATCACTTCCGCCATACCCGCGGCAAACTCTCGCTCGGGCAAGGATGCCAAACAGTCGGTGTCAATGATCACCGCTTTAGGCTGGTAGAATGCGCCGATCATGTTCTTGCCAAGCTTGTGGTTAACGGCGGTTTTTCCGCCCACCGATGAGTCGACTTGAGAAAGCAAGGTCGTCGGGATCTGAATGAAATCCACCCCACGCTGATAACAGGCCGCCACAAAGCCAACCAAATCACCGATCACCCCGCCGCCGAGGGCAATGAGCACCACATCACGCGCAGTATTGCCTTCCAATAGGTAGGTCATGACGGTGTTGAATGTCTCTAGCGATTTGTATTGTTCGCCATCAGGCAGTGCCAACACTGACGCGTCGCAATCGAGCTCGGCCAGTTGGGCTAAAAGAGTCTCAGCATAAAGAGGTTCAACGGTGACGTTCGTAATCACCACGACTTTTTGCTTAGCTTTAAGAAGGGAAAGTTGGGCCGGATCGCGAAACAATCCGGCACCAATCGAAATGGGATAGCTACGTTCGCCTAAGCTGACCGTAATCCGTTCCATGGGAATCTCCAAATGCGAATAAAGAGTGGCTGTTAACCTTCTTCTAGCATTTTTACGATCTGGTTGGCTACCACTTTTGCACTTTGATCGTCAGTACGGACCGTGTAATCCGCAATTTCTTCATAAAGTGGGTTACGTTCCGCAGCCAAAGCTTCAAGAACTTCACGTGGTTTGTCCGTTTGAAGCAGCGGACGTTTTTTGTCACGGTTTGTACGGGCAAGCTGTTTTTCGATCGTTGTTTCTAGGTAAACAACAATGCCACGTGCAGAGAGACGATTACGGTTTTCTTTGCTCTTAATTGAGCCACCACCGGTTGCCAGAACAATACCTTGTTCTTGAGTTAGGTCTTCGATCACTTTTTCTTCGCGCGCTCGGAAACCGTCTTCACCTTCAACGTCAAATACCCATGCGATATCTGCGCCAGTGCGCTCTTCAATTTCAGTGTCAGAATCAACAAACTCCATATGAAGTTGTTGAGCGAGATGACGACCAATGGTGCTTTTGCCGGCGCCCATTGGGCCAACAAGGAAAATATTGCGTTTTTCAGCCATGTTTAGCAGTAATTTACAACGTTAATTCAATGACATCGCCACAAGAGAGGCCAGTATAAAACTTGCCAAGAAAGTGCTTGTGGCACCGATTCCTCACAGATAATTCGTGATAAGACCCGAAATTATCTAGATCTGGTGCCACTAATGCAAACTATTTTTACTTAAGCTTAATAATAACGCCTCATCTTATTGCAAGACGACCTTAGGCGTGACAAAGATCAGCAGCTCACTTTTGCCCATTTTCTGGTAACTTCGCTTAAATAGCGCCCCAAGTAGGGGTAAATCCCCCAATAACGGCACCTTATCGACAGAATCCGTCACACTATGTTGAAAAATGCCGCCCAGCACGACCGTTTCGCCGTTCTCCACCAGCACTTGTGTACCGATGCGCTGCGTATCGATCGCCACTGCCTCACCCGTGCCGGTTTTCACCACTTGACCCGGTCTATCTTGCGTGACACTCAAATCTAACACCAAGCGGTTGTCTGGCGTGATTTGTGGTGTGACTTTCAAACTTAGTACCGCCTTTTTGAAGGTCACACTGGTGGCGCCACTCGAAGAGGACTCCAGATAGGGAATTTCCGTTCCTTGCTCGATATAGGCGGGCTTTTTATTGGTGGTGATCAAACGAGGGCTAGAGATCACCTCCGCTTTGGATTCACTCTGCATGGCAGACAACTCCAAATCGAGCAGCGTCCCTGAGCCCAGTTTGGCGACCTGAAACGCGATTGACGAGGCATTCGCCGCCGTTGCCCCTAAGTTGACGTTCAAAAAGTCATCCACGGGTAGCGTATCTTGGTCAAGCAAGCCGCGCTGGTACAGGTTGCTCTCAATGCTTCCACCCACGGTATTGTTGCCATTGGTCGAGGTAAAGCCCCAACGCACGCCAAGCTCATCAAGGTTACCCTCGTTAACAGTCACAATCCGCGCTTCAATTTGCACTTGCTTGACGGGCACATCGAGCGATTCCACTATTTCTCGCACCACATCGATATTCTCTTTTAAATCACGGATCAGTAAGGCGTTAGTTCGCTCATCAATACTGAGTGAACCTCGCTCTGAGAGCATGCTCATTGCACTCTCGCCGCCAATCATATCGGCAATGTCCGACGCTTTGGCAAACTTCACTTTGATGATCTCCGAGCTAAGTTCACCAAGCTCCGCCTCTAAGCGCGCTTTTTCTAGCGCCTCTTTTTCCCGCAGATCTAACTCGGCTTTAGGCGCCACCAGCACGACATTGCCATCCACACGCTTATCGAGCCCTTTAACTTGTAAGATGATGTCGAGCACCTGCTGCCAAGGTACACCATCAAGACGCAGCGTTAAGTTGCCTTTGACGGAGTCGGACACCACCAAGTTGAACTGGTTGTAATCGGCAATGAGCTGCAAAACGTTGCGCACCGGAATATCTTGGAAGTTAATCGAAATGGTTTTGCCTTCCTTTTCCATAATATTGACCGGTTTTGCCGCCTCCTCTTTGCTCACTTTTTTGACTAAGACCTCAAGGTAACTGCCATTGAGGCTGTAGTCGTAGCTGTACTCACCCTCGATATCGGCAATCAATAGCGTGCTTGGCTGTTTGCGAAACACTTCGATTGACTTCACCTGGGTGGAAAAGTCTTTGACATCGAGTACATACAGCTTGTCATCGGGCACCTGGGTATTGAGCAGTTCAATGCTCAACCCCTCTTGCGCTTTTTGTAAATCCACCGCGACCTTAGGGCTTTGCAACTGCACAATGATTTTGGCGTGCTGCTGTTTATCCACTCGAAAGTCGATGTCCACCAGACGGTTGGGTTCATTGCTCGTCGCCAATACGGCGCTACTAAATACAAGCAACCATAAGGCCATTAAGCCACAGGTAAACCGCGTGTGTTTTCTTGGGGGGAGGAATCCTTTCACCATGATTTCATCTCAATTATTAACATCTATTTAAGCGCCAGTTTGACGTTGCGGGTATTCCAGCAACCTAAGCCATCTGGCAAAGTCTCATTTATCGTTAGGTAACTTTGGGTTACTTTGGTTATTTTTCCGTTGTTGACGCCAATGTATTGTCCGCGCGTCGCTTTAATCACTTCGCCCGTCGGCACCTGAATCAGCGCAGAAATCGCGCCTTGACTGCTCATCACACCGGTCAAACGCAGTTTGCTAAGGGGGTAGCGCTCTAAACGACCACTTTTGCGCCGAGGCTCGGGCTGCCAACAATCCACCTTGGCGACGGGTTGGTTCATCACAATGGCCACTTTAGGCAGGACAAAAGGCTCTCTCAGATCGTGCGCTTGATAGGCACTGGCCTTGAACTCAAGTACCGGTGCCAGCGAGGCCACTTGATGACGCGCGCTTGACTCGATCTGCTGACGAAATTGATCCAACGGCGCTTGATTGGCTTTACATCCGGCGAGTAACAAAGCGCAGCCCATCAGCGCTCCCCATGTCGAGCATGAGAGACGGCGGTTATTGTTCATCTTTCACCTCCGGTTTAAATTGGTAGGTGTAGGCGCGCACACGAAAGTGCAGCGTACTGCTCTCTTGGCTGACCCGCTGCCAATCGACATCGTCAAAATTGATGATGCGCGGTAGCTGCGCGATCGCCTGTGAGAACTGGCCAATATTGTGGTAATCGCCCGTCAGTTCGATATTGAGCGGCAAGCGGTAGAGAAACTCTTTATTTTGCTTTTCACCCCAATCGATGCGAGTAAAGGTGAGTGAGTGCTTCAACCCTTGCTCATTGACCGCAGCCAACATGCTCGCCAGCTCTTTCTGCACCGGCAGTTGGCGTGATAAATAGTCGTAGCGCTGTGAAAGCTCATCCAACTGCGCTTTTAACTGCGGCAGCGCCGCCACTTTATTCGCCTTGATGGTGGCCGTGGTTTTGAGCACTTGCTCCTTGTCGATTTGCCGTTGCAACTGCTCGTTACTCGGTTTCAAGTAAAACCAGTACCCCACCCCCTGCAGCAACAAAATCAAGACTGCAATGACGCCCAATTGCGGCAACAACGGCCATTCGGGTAACTCTTCAAAATCCAAATCGGTGTAACTGGCCATCACTGCGCTCCTTGTCGATTCGCGTCATCTTGATAGAGCAGAGAAAACGAGACGTGAAAAGTCTGAAACTGTTTACCAAAACGTTGTTTACCCAGCACAATCGAGTGCATTTCTACGTTACTGAGCTGAGAAGACTTTTCTAAATTGTCGAGCATGGTCGCCAGTCGCGAGGTGGTATCACTGATGCCTGACACCTCTAGTTGCTGACCATTCATCTTGATCTTGTCGACATACACACCTTGCGGGATCATCGCAGGGATGAGGTTCATGAAATCGGTGGTTTTATTGCGCTGCTGTTGCAACTCCTCAACCACCGAAAGTCGGGTCAATAACGCTGAGTGCTCTTTTTCCACTTGCTTTAGGTTGTCAATTTGCTTGTCGAGGCTCGCAATGTAGCGATTGAGGTAATCCAACCTCTGCTGCTGCAACCCTTTTTGATAGTCGAGATACGCCCCCGCGCCCCATTGGACACCGCCAGCGAGCAGAACGCCGAGCACAACCAGCGAGAAAAATCGGCGTCGATGACGCGCCTTGAGCGCCTCTCGCCAAGGCAACAAATTGAGACTATGCAGCATGGCGATTCTCCATCCACTGAAGGCCTCTTAGTGCCAGCCCCGCGGCGGTGGCAAAGGCAAAGCCCGGCTTCTTGTTGCCTTTGCTCGCCCCTTGAACTTTGCTCGCGCCTTGAAATAACGCCAAAGGATCGAGCGATTCAAACTTGAGCTGTAAACGGTTTACCACCGCATCTTGCAACAGCACCTGCAATTGAGGGTCGCATGCGGCACCACCGGTAAGCCAGACGCCCTCAATCTCCCGATTGCTCATCGACGAGACCAGTTGAATGTGGCGCTGCAACTTATCCATTACCTCTCGGACAAAACGTTGCTCACCGCTTTCAAGGGACTCGCTCGGGTGATGAGTCACACTTTGTGTGCCAACAGGGAACTCTTTGCACAAAGGCGGTTTGTCCCATACATCAATGCACACCGAGGCCTGAGTAAAACCGACATCGAGCAGCAGCCAGTTTTTGCGCTGCTGAATACGCGCGGCCTCGTGCCATATTTGCGTCAAACCGTAAGCTTGCACATCAAGTAGCACAGGCTCAAAGCCAGCTTTGCTGGTGGCGTCTACACGGCTATCGACCAGCTCTTTGCGGGTCGCAAACACTTGGTAACTGGCGGTGGCATGGCGCTGAGCTTGCGGATCTATCGCAACAAAGTCTAAATTCAGATCTTCGACTGGAAATGGCGATTGATGAGAAAAGGCCTGAAAGATGGCGAACTCTCTTTCAGAACCGGAAAGTTCGCTATCTATTTGTAATACCTTGCTAATTACGGCGTTGTCGGGCACACACAAAGCGGCCTTGCGACTAAATAGTGGCAACCCCTTTCTTAGTTCTTTGAGTTTCTTTACAATTTTCTGATAATTGAGCAGGTGATTATCAGAGAATATGTCCGCCTCAATGGGAATCTCGTGATAACCCACCAAGGCGAATGTGTCTTTAACAGGCTTGAGCACCACGGCTTTAATGCTGTAGCGGCCGATGTCTATGCCTGTAACCAATGTTCTACCCATACCGCGTTGCTCCCTATTGAAATGCTTAGCTCGCGCGCTTACTGAATTGATGGTTTAATAAGCACTAAGAAAAAGCATGAGCTAAAGTTTCAGCTTACAGTACAAGGGTTTGCATATTAGCGACCTATAATTTCAGGAATTCTCCGGTGAAGTTCATAAAGCGATTATTCATTTTTACATTGGTTTGCATGATTCTTGGAGTCGGTACAATTTTCGGTTTCTATTTTTATGTCAAACCGGACCTCCCCGACGTCGCCACTCTTCGAGATGTGGAACTGCAAACACCGATGCAGGTGTTCAGCCAAGACGGCAAACTGATTTCTCAGTTCGGTGAGAAGCGCCGCATTCCGGTCAGCTATGACGACATCCCTCAACATTTGATTGAGGCACTGATCGCCACTGAAGACAGTCGCTTTTACGATCACCCAGGTATCGACCCGATCGGTATTACCCGAGCGGCGGTCGTGGTGGCCATGTCTGGTTCGGCCAAACAAGGGGCGAGTACCATTACTCAGCAGTTGGCGCGTAACTTCTTCCTCTCTAATGAGAAGAAGATCATGCGTAAAATCAAAGAGATTTTTATCGCGATTCACATCGAGCAGCTGCTATCCAAACAAGAGATTATGGAGCTCTATGTCAATAAGATCTTCTTGGGCTACCGCTCTTACGGCTTTGGCGCCGCCGCGCAGGTCTATTTTGGCAAAGATCTTCAGCAGCTCACGCTGAGCGAGCTCGCGACGTTGGCGGGGATGCCTAAAGCCCCATCGACGATGAACCCTATCTACTCTCTTGAACGTGCGACGAATCGTCGTAACGTGGTTCTTGGCCGTATGCTGAGCGAAAACTACATTACGCAGCAAGAGTACGACCAAGCGAGAGAAGAGCCGATCGTGGCACGCTACCACAGCGCCGATATCGAATTGAGCGCTCCGTATGTGGCGGAACTGGCGCGCGCGTGGATGGTGGCTCGCTACGGTGAAGACGCCTACACCTCGGGGATGAATGTTTACACAACCGTAGATTCTAAACTGCAAGCCGCCGCCAATGACTCGGCCATCAATAACCTACTCGCTTATGACGAGCGTCACGGTTACCGCGGGGCAGAAACCGTGTTGTGGAAACCCAGCGCGGCGCCATTGTCGACTCAAGCTATCGAAGAGGCATTAAAGAAGGTGCCGACCTACGGCCAATTAACGCCCGCCGTGGTATTGGATGTGGCGGCGAAGCAAGCCACCGTATGGGTGAAAGGCAGCGGTGAGCAGACCTTAAACTGGGACGGCCTTAAATGGGCACGCCGCTTTTTGACCGATGAGCGTCAAGGCCCCGCGCCGAGTAAAGCCGGTGATGTCGTGACCGTCGGCGAACAAATTTGGGTCCGTCAGGTCGCCGTCGACGATGACAGCGCGATGTGGCGGCTCAGCCAAGTCCCTAACGCCAATACCGCCTTTGTGGCCATGAACCCTGAAAACGGCGCAGTCCTATCACTGGTCGGTGGCTTTAACTTCGTCCATAACAAGTTTAACCGTGCGACCCAGTCGGTTCGTCAGGTTGGCTCAAGTATCAAGCCCTTTATCTATTCCGCGGCGCTCGACAAAGGCTTAACCTTAGCCAGCTTGATCAACGACGCCCCCATCAACCAGTGGGATCGCAGCCAAGGCACGGCGTGGCGTCCGAAAAACTCACCGCCAACCTACACCGGCCCGACACGCCTACGTATCGGTCTGGCGCAATCGAAAAACGTGATGGCGGTGCGCGTGCTGCGTGAAGTCGGTCTTGATGAGACCCGCGAGTACTTGACCCGCTTCGGCTTTGATATCGAGCAACTGCCTCGCTCTGAAACCATTGCCTTGGGTGCCGGCAGTTTAACTCCGGTTAAGATGGCTCAAGGCTATTCCGTGTTTGCCAACGGTGGTTACTATGTGGAACCTTTCTACATCAGTAAGGTAGAAGGTCCGTTTGGTGAACCCGAATTTGCCGCCAATCCGAAAATCGTCTGCCGTGCAGACTGTGATAGCGAGGCCCTGAGTGCATCGCCTCAAACTGATTCAAACACTGCGACAATCAACGACTTCAACGAGCAAGATGTTGAGTTGCCCATCAGCGATGCGGTGCAATACGCACCGCAAGTGATCTCTGAACAAACAGCATTTTTAATGCGTGAGATGATGTACAGCAACATCTGGGGCGGCGGTAACTGGCGCGAAGGCACCGGCTGGAACGGCACCGGTTGGCGTGCCCAGCAACTTGAGCGCCGCGATGTGGGCGGTAAAACCGGTACCACCAACGACTCCAAAGATACTTGGTATAACGGTTACGGTCCGGGCATGGTGGCGATCGCTTGGGTTGGATTTGATGACCACAACCGTACACTCGGCCGCACAACGCCGAACGCCAACTTAGCGCAAAATCCGATCTCAGGCGCAGAGTCAGGCGCGAAAACCGCGGAGCCAGCATGGGTGGACTTTATGAAAGTGGCATTGAATGGCGTACCAGAGCAGGACAAAACGATCCCTGAGAACATTGTGCGAGTGCGAATTGACCGAGATTCTGGTCTGCTGACCAACCGTTTTGACGCCAGTGCGATGTTCGAGTATTTCCTCGAAGGAACCGAGCCGACCAAATACGTCAGTGAAGATTTAGGTCCCTCTATCTACTCATCGAACAGTGAAGGAGAAGAGCTGTTCTAATCGGTTTGATAGAGAGGAAGAGAAAGGGATGGCGCGCGCCATCCCTTTTTAGTTTGTACTGAGTGTTAGTTGATGACTAACTTCTCTTTGATGGTTTTCGCCAGCAGCTCAAACCGCTCTCTTAGTGGCGAGCCTGGACGATAGGCCACCACTATCGTCCGAGACGGCACAGGATTGACCGCCTTGACGTAACACACGCCATCTTTTTGCTTTTCGTGCGGAATAGACAACTGCGGCAGTAAAGTGATACCGGCTCCGGCTGCCACCATGTTTCTTAGGGTTTCAAGACTGGTGGCTTTAAAGCGCTCATCATCTTTGGCTCCGGCCGCGAAACAAAAGCCGAGTGCTTGGTCACGTAAACAGTGACCATCACCGAGCGCTAATACCGTCTTGCCATTGAGCTCCAACATGTCCAACTCTTCCAACTTTGCCCACTCATGGTCACACGGCACCGCCACACTGAGCGGCTCTTCATACACTGGGATCTCTTTGAACGGCGCGGTTTCTGCCACTGACGCCAAAACCAAACAGTCCAGCTTGCCCTCTTCTAACTGACGCACTAACTGCTGGGTTTGCGCTTCATGAAGAAACAGCTCAAGCTCAGGGAAACGCTCTTTCAGCGTCGGAACGATTTTCGGCAAGATGTAAGGACCGACGGTGGGAATAAAACCGATGTGCATTGGACCAGTCATGGCGCCGCTTTGCCCGCTGGCCATATCCTTGAAGGTTTTCACTTCACTGAGAATCCGTTTGGCTTGCTCGACCAACTGTAAGCCAGAGTCAGTAAACAACACGCGGCGACTGCTGCGCTCGAGCAACACAGTGCCGAGTTCGTCTTCAAGCTTACGGATCTGCCCACTTAAGGTCGGCTGACTGACAAAACACGCTTCGGCGGCTTTTCGAAAATGTTTATGTTCCGCCAAGGCAACAACATACTCAAAATCTCGAATATTCATGCGCAGGGATTCTCCTGTGAGTTTTTTATAGATTTTAACTATTGATACAATTATATCAAACGATTGGAGCTATCAAAGGAGTTTTACGATACTGGCCCCACAAATTGAGAACACCAAGCCGAATGGGCTTGCTAACCATATTATTAGAGGGCATCTATGTTGGTATCAAAAGAAGGTCAGACTGTTCCAAACGTTACGTTTCCTACCCGTCAGGGCGACACCTGGGTCAACATCACCACTGACGAACTATTTCGCAATAAAACCGTGATTGTGTTTAGCTTGCCAGGCGCTTTTACGCCAACGTGTTCTTCAAGTCACCTGCCACGCTACAACGAGCTGTTCTCGGTATTCCAAGAGCATGGCGTCGATGAGATTGTCTGCTTGTCGGTCAACGACACCTTTGTGATGAACGCGTGGAAAAACGACCAAGAGGCAGACAACATCACCTTTATTCCAGACGGTAACGGCGAATTCACCCAAGGCATGGGCATGTTGGTCAACAAATCGGAGCTTGGCTTTGGCCACCGTTCTTGGCGCTACAGCATGTTGGTCAAAGATGGCGTCATTGACAAAATGTTCATCGAGCCAGACGAGCCAGGTGACCCTTTCAAAGTCTCTGACGCAGACACCATGCTTAAATACGTAGCGCCAAGCTATAAGACGCAAGAGTCCATCACGGTATTTACCAAACCCGGCTGTCCGTTTTGTGTCAAAGCCAAACAAGCCTTGATCGACCATGATCTGCAATACGAAGAGGTGATCTTAGGCAAAGACGCCACCACTGTGAGCTTGCGTGCGATTACTGGACGAGCCACAGTGCCACAAATTTTTATCGGCGGTAAACACATCGGCGGTAGCGAAGAGTTGGATCACTACTTATCCACTTTAGAGTCTTGATCATTCACTGAGCCCTCGATCTCCCGGCCCAGATGTGGGTCGGGGGATCACTTCCTCTCACTCACTTACTATCACTAAAGCACTAGCCAAACGGCCGGTGCTTTTTTATTATCTGGCTTCTCTTGCTGCTCGAGTGACCCAGATGGCCTGCCCCTATTGCAATCAACATTGGTTTTGGAAAAAGATCGGCCGATGCCAGCGCTGCATGGATCAACTCACGGTGTTGTCTGTCGCCTGTTGGGTTGCGTGGTGGTTCT
>NZ_JCBDHE010000009.1:0-26026 GCF_059834225.1 Vibrio sp. R10-SG3-ISO3
ATTTAGACAAATTAGCTGAAGTCTTCGGAAAATCTTGGAATAAGATTTGACGAACCAGTAGCAAAGAGGGCATCATTTGATGCCCTTTTTCTGCACTGAAGATAATGTTTGCTGATTTGTTGTTCATGCAAGCATTACGCAGAGAAATTTTGATTAAAAACTGGGCGTTTTGATCAATAAAGAGTACGTCGACCAGTAATGATTGGCGTGTATGGATTTGCCCTGCAACAGCGGGGTTGTTGTCGTCTATATTAAGACTAATGACAGGCTGGTTTTATGAAAGCTAATAATGCTGAAACTCCTGAAAGCTCAAATAGCGCAGATATCTTTAAGTGGATTGTCACTTTTGTTCTGCTAGCTGCCGCTGTTGTGGGTAATTACCTGTACGGTGAACTCTCTGTAGTGATTCGCGCTGCAGGTGTTGTTGTGCTAATCGCTGCGGCATTGGGTGTGGCTGCTACAACAACGAAAGGTAAAGCTGCGATTGATTTTGCTAAAGAATCTCGCATGGAAGTTCGTAAAGTGGTTTGGCCTACTCGCCAAGAAACTATGCAAACAACTTTGATCGTTTTAGCTGTAAGTATTGTAATGGCTCTAGCACTTTGGGGCATTGACGGCATTATGGTTCGTCTTGTTGCCTTTGTGACTGGGGTATAGAGGTTTTAATTCATGAGTGAAGCTCCTAAAAAACGCTGGTATGTGGTTCAAGCCTTCTCTGGATTTGAAGGCCGCGTAGCTCAGTCTCTTCGTGAGCATATCAAAATGCATGGCATGGAAGAGCTGTTTGGTGAAGTGCTAGTCCCAACAGAAGAAGTTGTGGAAATGCGCGCAGGTCAACGTCGTAAATCTGAGCGTAAGTTCTTCCCGGGCTATGTTCTAGTCCAGATGATCATGAACGATGAATCATGGCACTTAGTACGTAGTGTGCCGCGTGTCATGGGCTTCATTGGTGGTACCTCAGATCGTCCAGCTCCTATCTCTGATAAGGAAGCTGACGCTATCTTGAATCGTCTTGAGAAAGCGAGTGAAGCACCTCGTCCACGTACTATGTACGAAGCGGGTGAAGTGGTTCGCG
The DNA here is from genome assembly GCF_059834225.1 of Vibrio sp. R10-SG3-ISO3. Lineage (NCBI taxonomy): Bacteria > Pseudomonadati > Pseudomonadota > Gammaproteobacteria > Vibrionales > Vibrionaceae > Vibrio > Vibrio sp. R10-SG3-ISO3. The sequence continues at coordinate 1,076 of NZ_JCBDHE010000009.1, forward strand.
TGACCGACGGTCCATTTGCTGACTTCAACGGTACGGTTGAAGAAGTGGATTACGAGAAGAGCCGCCTGAAAGTGTCTGTATCGATTTTTGGTCGTGCAACACCAGTTGAGCTTGAATTTGGTCAAGTTGAAAAACATGATTAATTAATGACCTTTTAGGGTTGTGTAGGGCGCGGATTATGACTATAATTTCGCGCCTTATTATTTTGGCTGAAGCCCAGCTTCAATCAAAGTAGCAAGTATTGACATCAACGGGGAGCTGTTCAGTCGAATAGCGTCTGTACCCAAAATTTAGGAATTATCATGGCTAAGAAAGTTGAAGCTTATATCAAGCTGCAAGTTGCTGCTGGTATGGCAAACCCAAGTCCACCAGTTGGTCCTGCACTAGGTCAACACGGTGTGAACATCATGGAATTCTGTAAAGCGTTCAACGCGAAAACAGAATCTCTAGAGAAAGGTCTACCAACTCCAGTTGTTATCACTGTGTACAGTGACCGTTCTTTCACGTTCATCACTAAGACTCCACCTGCTGCAGTTCTTCTTAAGAAAGCGGCTGGCGTTAAGTCTGGTTCAGGTCGTCCAAACACTGAAAAAGTGGGTACTGTTACTGATGCTCAAATCCAAGAAATCGCAGAAACTAAAGCTGCTGATATGACTGGTGCTGACATCGAAGCGATGAAGCGTTCTATCGCAGGTACTGCTCGTTCAATGGGCCTAGTGGTAGAGGGTTAATAAGATGGCTAAACTAACTAAGCGCATGCGCGTAATCCGCGAAAAAGTTGACGTAACTAAAGAATACGAAATCAACGAAGCTGTAGCACTTCTTCAAGAGCTAGCAACAGCGAAATTCGTTGAGTCTGTAGACGTTGCTGTTAACCTTGGCATCGATGCTCGTAAATCTGACCAGAACGTACGTGGTGCAACTGTACTACCTCACGGTACTGGCCGCGATATCCGCGTTGCAGTGTTCACTCAAGGTGCAAACGCTGAAGCAGCTAAAGAAGCTGGCGCAGATCTAGTGGGTATGGAAGATCTTGCTGAGCAAGTGAAGAAAGGCGAAATGAACTTTGACGTTGTTGTTGCTTCTCCAGATGCAATGCGCGTTGTAGGTCAACTAGGTACTATCCTAGGTCCTCGCGGTCTAATGCCAAACCCTAAAGTTGGTACTGTAACTCCTAACGTTGCTGAAGCGGTTAAGAACGCTAAAGCGGGTCAGGTTCGTTACCGTAACGACAAAAACGGCATCATCCACACGACTATCGGTAAAGCAAACTTCTCTGCAGAGCAGATCAAAGAGAACCTAGAAGCACTTCTAGTGGCTCTGAAGAAAGCTAAGCCATCTTCAGCGAAAGGTGTTTTCCTGAAGAAAGTCAGCATCTCTACAACAATGGGTGCTGGTGTTGCTGTTGATCAGGCTAGCCTGAACACTCAAGCATAATATATTTGCTTAGGCGCAAAATTAATGTATAATTTTGCGCCTAATATTTGTGGTTGGGGCTGAACTTTGGTTCATTCAATTCGTTAAGAATTGGCTGTGAATTATGACCCAGTCTCCGTCCAAGACCGTAGGTGTCTGAATTTGTTTTACAACTTCAGGCTTAATTCTCCTACGTAGATGGTGCCCGAACTGACAGAAAGCTCTATGTAAATAGTTACCTTTCTTCTGGGAAGCACCTCAATAGCTCTCACTGTTGTGATAATAGTGAGTGGTGTAACAACAACCAGGAGTAAATCCAAGATGGCTTTAAACCTTCAAGACAAAAAAGCAATTGTTGCTGAAGTCAACGAAGCTGCCAGTGGTGCACTTTCTGCAGTTGTAGCTGATTCTCGTGGCGTTGAAGTAAGCGCAATGACTTCACTACGTAAGCAAGCTCGTGAAGCTGGCGTTTACGTACGAGTTGTTCGTAACACTCTAATGCGTCGTGCGGTTGAAGGTACAGACTACGAGTGTCTAACAGACACTTTCACTGGTCCTACTCTCATCGCGTTCTCTAACGAGCACCCAGGTGCTGCAGCGCGTCTTTTCAAAGACTTCGCTAAAGAGAACAAAGACTTCGAGATCAAAGCTGCTGCATTTGAAGGCGCGCTAACTGACGCTGAAGTACTAGCGACACTACCAACTTACGACGAAGCGATTGCACGCCTAATGATGTGCATGAAAGAAGCTTCTGCTGGCAAGTTGGCACGTACTATCGCTGCTATCCGCGATCAAAAAGAAGAAGCAGCGGCGTAAGCCTTGCTTTTTACTGGTTGCTAATTAAACTTATTGTTGATTTTAAAAGAGAATTGTTATGTCTATTACTAACGAGCAAATCCTAGACGCAATCGCAGAAATGTCTGTGATGCAAGTTGTTGAACTAATCGAAGCGATGGAAGAGAAGTTCGGCGTATCTGCTGCTGCTGCTGTTGTAGCTGGCGGTGCTGCTGCAGGCGAAGCTGCTGCTGAGCAAACTGAATTCGACGTAATCCTAGAATCTGCTGGCGGTAACAAAGTTGCTGTAATCAAAGCAGTACGTGGCGCAACTGGTCTAGGCCTTAAAGAAGCTAAAGCTCTAGTAGACGGCGCTCCAGCACCTCTAAAAGAAGGCGTTGAGAAAGCTGAAGCTGAAGCTCTTAAAGCTCAGCTAGAAGAAGCAGGTGCAAGTGTTACTGTTAAGTAATTACTGCATAGTTTCTTAGCCTAACGGCTAATGGCTGGTGGTTTTCTAACCACCGGCCTTTTTGCGCTGTAGGGCATAGGTGAATTTTCCGCTGTTTAGTCACCTAAGCTTAAGCAAAAAAACATTTCATTGTTGCTTTATGAAATGTCACTACTGTTAAACAGTTGTTCAGTCACTGTCTCCCAATGATTTGAGACAGTTTGGGTCACTTATCAGCGAGCTGAGGAACCCCATGGTTTACTCTTATACCGAGAAAAAGCGCATCCGTAAGGACTTTGGTACTCGTCCACAAGTTTTGGACATTCCATACCTGCTATCGATCCAGCTCGATTCGTTCGAAAAATTCATCGAACAGGATCCTGAGGGGCAATACGGTCTTGAGGCTGCTTTCCGTTCTGTATTCCCAATCCAGAGCTACAACGGCAATTCCGAGCTGCAATACGTTAGCTACCGTCTTGGTGAGCCAGTATTTGACGTGAAAGAATGTCAAATCCGCGGCGTTACTTATTCAAAACCACTACGCGTAAAACTTCGCCTAGTTATTTTTGATAAAGACGCGCCAGCAGGTACTGTCAAAGACATTAAAGAACAAGAAGTCTACATGGGCGAGATTCCGCTTATGACAGACAATGGTACCTTCGTAATCAATGGTACCGAGAGGGTTATCGTATCCCAGCTGCACAGAAGCCCAGGCGTATTCTTCGACAGCGATAAGGGTAAGACCCACTCATCGGGTAAAGTTCTTTATAACGCACGTGTTATCCCTTACCGTGGTTCATGGCTTGATTTTGAGTTCGATCCTAAGGATAACCTATACGTACGTATCGACCGCCGTCGTAAGCTACCCGCTTCGATCATTCTGCGCGCACTAGGTAAGACGACAGAAGAGATCCTAGACATCTTCTTTGAGAAGGTGAACTTCGAAGTGAAAGACCAAACTCTATTGATGGAGTTGGTCCCTGATCGCCTACGTGGCGAAACAGCGACATTCAATATCGAAGCCAACGGTACGGTGTATGTTGAACAAGGTCGTCGCGTGACGGCTCGCCACATTCGCCAGCTTGAAAAAGATGGTGTCGACCATATTGAAGTACCGGTTGAGTACATCGTAGGCAAAGTGGCATCAAAAGATTACATCAATGAAGCCACTGGCGAGATCATTGTTGCAGCTAACCAAGAGATTAGCCTAGAAGCACTCGCGAACCTGTCTCAAGCAGGTCACAAAGCGCTTGAAGTGCTCTTTACTAACGATCTTGATCACGGTCCATTCATGTCTGATACCTTGCGTATCGACAGCACCGTTGATCGCATCTCTGCGCTAGTTGAAATCTACCGCATGATGCGCCCTGGCGAGCCACCAACGAAAGAAGCGGCAGAAGCTCTGTTCGAAAGCCTATTCTTCTCTGAAGAGCGTTACGATCTATCGACTGTTGGTCGTATGAAGTTCAACAGCTCTATCGAACGTGAAGATGCTGGTGAGCAAGGTACTCTTGATGAGACTGATATCATCGAAGTGATGAAGAAGCTTATCGCTATCCGTAACGGCATCGGCGAAGTGGACGATATCGACCACCTAGGTAACCGTCGTATCCGTAGCGTTGGCGAAATGGCTGAAAACCAATTCCGTGTTGGTCTTGTTCGTGTCGAACGTGCGGTTAAAGAGCGTCTAAGCCTTGGCGATCTTGATGCTATCATGCCTCAAGACCTGATCAACGCTAAGCCTATCTCAGCGGCAGTAAAAGAATTCTTTGGCTCTTCACAACTGTCTCAGTTTATGGACCAAAACAACCCACTATCAGAAGTAACGCACAAGCGTCGTATTTCTGCATTGGGTCCTGGCGGTCTAACTCGTGAGCGTGCTGGCTTCGAAGTACGTGACGTACACGTAACGCACTACGGTCGTCTATGTCCTATCGAAACGCCTGAAGGTCCAAACATCGGTCTGATCAACTCTCTGTCTGCGTTTGCGCGTTGTAACGAGTACGGTTTCCTAGAAACTCCATACCGTCGCGTTGTTGATGGCGTAGTAACAGACGAAGTGGATTACCTATCTGCTATTCAAGAAGGTCAGTACGTTATCGCTCAGGCGAACACGGTTCTGACTGAAGAAGGCACATTTGCTGAAGAGCTGATCACGGCTCGTCAGAAAGGTGAATCTGGTCTACACCCACGCGAACATGTTGATTACATGGACGTTGCAACCAACCAGGTTGTATCTATCGCTGCATCGCTTATCCCGTTCCTAGAACACGATGATGCGAACCGTGCATTGATGGGTGCGAACATGCAACGTCAGGCTGTTCCAACACTGAAGGCTGACAAGCCTCTCGTTGGTACGGGTATCGAGCGTAACATCGCGGTTGACTCTGGTGTGACAGCGGTAGCGAAACGTGGTGGTGTTATCCAGTCAGTGGACGCATCGCGCATCGTCGTTAAGGTTAACGAAGAAGAGTTGATTCCTGGCGAAGCGGGTATCGATATCTACAACCTAACGAAGTACACACGTTCAAACCAAAACACGTGTATCAACCAGCGTCCATGTGTGATGCCAGGTGAGTCTGTACTACGTGGCGACGTTCTAGCTGATGGTCCTTCAACAGACCTTGGTGAGCTAGCGCTTGGTCAGAACATGCGTATCGCGTTCATGCCTTGGAACGGTTACAACTTCGAAGACTCGATCTTAGTGTCTGAGCGCGTCGTTCAAGAAGACCGTTTCACAACGATCCACATCCAAGAGCTATCTTGTGTGGCGCGTGATACTAAGCTTGGCGCAGAAGAGATCACAGCTGACATTCCAAACGTAGGTGAGTCTGCTCTGTCTAAACTTGACGAGTCAGGTATCGTATACATCGGTGCTGAAGTGAAGGGTGGCGACATCCTAGTTGGTAAAGTGACGCCGAAAGGTGAAACTCAGCTGACGCCTGAAGAGAAGCTATTGCGTGCTATCTTCGGTGAAAAAGCATCAGACGTGAAAGATACGTCACTGCGTGTACCAAACTCTGTTTCAGGTACCATCATCGATGTTCAAGTCTTTACTCGTGATGGCGTAGAGAAAGACAAGCGTGCGCTTGAAATTGAGCAGATGCAGCTGAAAGAAGCGAAGAAAGACCTAACTGAAGAATTCCAGATTCTTGAGGGTGGCCTTCTTAACCGTGTGAGAGCTGTCTTGATTGACGGTGGCTACGCGGAAGCGAAACTTGACGCAACGGATCGTAAGAAGTGGCTTGAGTTCACGCTAGAAGACGACGCACTACAAACTCAGCTAGAGCAATTGGCTGAGCAGTGGGACGAGCTAAAAGCGGACTTCGATAAGAAGTTTGAAACTAAGCGTCGTAAGATCACACAGGGTGATGATCTTGCTCCTGGCGTACTGAAGATTGTGAAAGTTTACCTCGCGGTGAAACGTCGCATTCAGCCTGGTGATAAGATGGCGGGTCGTCACGGTAACAAGGGTGTAATCTCTAAGATCAACCCTGTTGAAGACATGCCATACGATGAGAAAGGCCAACCGGTCGACATCGTTCTTAACCCACTGGGTGTACCTTCGCGTATGAACATCGGTCAGATCCTAGAAGTTCACTTAGGTCTGGCGGCGAAAGGCATCGGTGACAAGATCAACCAGATGGTGAAAGAGCAGCAAGAGCTGGCTAAGTTCCGTGACTTCCTACAGAAAGTCTACGACCTTGGCGAAACGCGTCAGCAAGTGGACATTGCTTCACTATCAGATGACGAAGTACGCACGCTGATCGGCAACCTTCGTGGTGGTCTACCAATCGCGACACCAGTCTTTGACGGTGCGAACGAAACATCAATTAAAGAGCTACTGAAACTGGGTGATCTACCAGAATCTGGTCAGCTAACACTGTTTGATGGTCGCACTGGTGATGCGTTTGAGCGTCCGGTAACCGTAGGTTACATGTACATGCTCAAACTGAACCACCTTGTTGATGACAAGATGCATGCTCGTTCAACCGGCTCATACAGCCTAGTAACTCAGCAGCCACTTGGTGGTAAAGCTCAGTTCGGTGGTCAGCGTTTCGGTGAGATGGAAGTATGGGCACTTGAAGCATACGGTGCTGCTTACACGCTACAAGAAATGCTAACCGTTAAGTCGGATGACGTGAACGGCCGTACGAAGATGTACAAAAACATCGTCGACGGTAACCACAGCATGGAACCTGGTATGCCAGAATCGTTCAACGTATTGTTGAAAGAGATTCGCTCGCTAGGTATCAACATCGAGCTAGAAGACGAAGAGTAATCCACCATCTCTGAGACAGAGATAAATTGGGTTATTTGGTAGAAGGTGCCTGTCTTGGCGGGCATCTTTTAACTCCTTACAGGAGCTGATTGTGAAAGACTTATTAAACTTTCTAAAAGCACAGCATAAGACCGAAGAGTTTGATGCAATCAAAATCGGTCTATCTTCACCAGACATGATCCGTTCATGGTCTTTCGGTGAAGTGAAAAAACCTGAAACGATCAACTATCGTACGTTCAAACCTGAGCGCGATGGTCTGTTCTGTGCGCGTATTTTTGGCCCAGTAAAAGACTACGAATGTCTTTGTGGCAAATACAAGCGTCTGAAACACCGTGGTGTTATCTGTGAGAAGTGTGGCGTTGAAGTTACACAAACTAAAGTTCGTCGTGACCGCATGGGCCACATCGAGCTTGCTTCACCAGTGGCTCACATCTGGTTCCTAAAATCACTGCCGTCTCGTATCGGTCTACTGATGGATATCCCTCTACGTGATATCGAACGTGTTCTTTACTTCGAAATGTACGTGGTAACAGAGCCGGGTATGACGGATCTAGAAAAAGGTCAGATGCTGACTGAAGAAGAGTATCTGGATCGTCTAGAAGAGTGGGGTGATGAATTCACGGCTAAGATGGGTGCAGAAGCGATCAAAGACCTACTAGCGTCTATGGATCTACCTGCTGAAATCGAAGAGATGCGTGAAGAGCTTCAGTCTACTAACTCAGAGACTAAGCGTAAGAAGATCACTAAGCGTCTGAAGTTAGTTGAAGCGTTCGTTCAATCGGGTAACAACCCAGAGTGGATGATCCTAACTGTGCTTCCGGTTCTTCCGCCAGATCTACGTCCTCTAGTACCACTAGACGGCGGTCGTTTCGCGACATCTGATCTGAACGACCTATACCGTCGCGTGATCAACCGTAACAACCGTTTGAAGCGTCTACTAGAGCTAGCGGCTCCGGACATCATCGTACGTAACGAAAAGCGTATGTTGCAAGAGTCTGTTGATGCCCTTCTAGATAACGGTCGTCGCGGTCGTGCGATCACAGGTTCGAATAAGCGCCCTCTGAAATCTCTTGCTGATATGATCAAGGGTAAACAAGGTCGTTTCCGTCAGAACCTTCTAGGTAAACGTGTAGACTACTCTGGCCGTTCTGTAATCACAGTAGGTCCATACCTTCGTCTGCACCAGTGTGGTCTTCCTAAGAAGATGGCACTTGAGCTATTCAAACCATTCATCTACAGCAAGCTAGAGACTCGTGGTCTTGCGACGACAATCAAAGCTGCTAAGAAAATGGTAGAGCGTGAAGAAGCGGTAGTTTGGGATATCCTAGACGAAGTGATCCGTGAGCACCCAGTACTATTGAACCGTGCACCTACACTTCACCGTCTAGGTATCCAGGCGTTCGAACCTGTACTGATCGAAGGTAAAGCGATTCAGCTACACCCACTTGTGTGTGCGGCGTACAACGCGGACTTCGATGGTGACCAAATGGCGGTTCACGTACCTCTAACTCTAGAGGCACAGCTTGAAGCTCGTACTCTGATGATGTCGACAAACAACATTCTGTCGCCAGCGTCAGGTGATCCGATCATCGTACCTTCTCAGGACGTGGTATTGGGTCTGTACTACATGACTCGTGACAAGATCAACGTGAAAGGTGAAGGCATGTACCTTGCTGGCCCAGAAGAGGCTGAAAAGGCATACCGCACTAAGAGCGCAGAGCTACATGCACGCGTAAAAGTACGTATTACTGAAACCGTTGTTGATGAAGACGGCAACAGCACCACTGAAACCAAACTCGTGGACACCACGATTGGTCGTGCAATGCTATGGCAAATCGTGCCATCAGGTCTTCCATACAGCCTAGTGAACCAAAAGCTTGGCAAGAAACAGATTTCGAACCTGTTGAACGAGGCTTACCGTAAACTGGGCCTGAAAGATACGGTTATCTTCGCTGACCAAATCATGTACGCAGGTTTTGCTTACGCAGCACTATCTGGTGTGTCTGTCGGTATCGACGACATGGTAGTACCAGAGGCGAAGTACACTGAAATCGCAGAAGCAGAAGAAGAAGTACGCGAAATCCAAGAACAGTACCAGTCAGGTCTTGTTACTGCGGGTGAGCGCTACAACAAAGTGATCGATATTTGGGCATCAACCAACGATCGTGTTGCGAAAGCGATGATGGAGAACCTCTCTTCTGAAACTGTGGTTAACCGCGATGGTGAAGAAGAGCAACAAGAGTCGTTCAACAGCATCTACATGATGGCTGACTCGGGCGCTCGTGGTTCTGCCGCACAGATTCGTCAGCTTGCCGGTATGCGTGGTCTGATGGCGCGTCCAGATGGTTCAATCATCGAAACGCCGATCACTGCAAACTTTAAAGAAGGTCTAAACGTACTTCAGTACTTTATCTCAACGCACGGTGCTCGTAAGGGTCTTGCGGATACGGCACTGAAAACAGCGAACTCGGGTTACCTAACTCGTCGTCTCGTAGACGTTGCTCAAGACGTTGTCGTGACCGAGCATGACTGTGGTACGCACGAAGGCGTCGACATGATGCCTCACATCGAAGGTGGTGACGTTAAAGTGGCACTGACTGAGCTAGCGCTAGGTCGTGTTGTTGCTGAAGACGTGATGAAGCCAGGTACTGAAGAAGTTCTTATTCCACGTAACACGCTGATCGATGAGAAGTGGTGTCAAATCATGGAAGAGAACTCAGTAGACAGCATGCGCGTACGCTCTGTTGTAACCTGTGATGCTGACTTCGGTTGTTGTGCACAATGTTACGGTCGTGACCTAGCACGTGGTCACCTAGTGAACCAAGGTGAAGCAGTCGGTGTTATCGCTGCTCAGTCTATCGGTGAACCAGGTACACAGCTAACGATGCGTACGTTCCACATCGGTGGTGCGGCATCGACAGCTGCGGCTGAGAACAGCATCCAAGCGAAGAACGACGGCTCTGTGAAACTCAGCAATGCGAAATTTGTTATCAACAAAGATGGCAAGCTGGTGATCACCTCTCGTGCTTCTGAAATGATGATCATTGACGAGTTCGGTCGTACTAAAGAGAAACACAAATTGCCTTACGGCTCTCTATTGAGCAAAGGCGATGGCGACGCAGTGAAGTCCGGTGAGACCGTGGCAAACTGGGAAGCGCACACCATGCCAATCATCACTGAAGTGGCAGGTCGCATCCAGTTCGTTGACATGATCGATGGCGTAACTGTATCTCGTCAAACCGACGATTTGACTGGTCTATCTTCAAGCGAAGTGACGGAAGCCGCCGCTCGCCCAGCAGCAGGTAAAGATATGCGTCCAGCTATCAAACTTGTTGACGCGCAAGGCAACGATGTATTGATCCCTGGTACTGAAATGCCAGCGCATTACTTCCTGCCTGGTAAAGCGATTGTGAACATCGAAGACGGCGCTGAAGTGGGTGTGGGTGATACACTTGCACGTATTCCTCAGAAGTCAGGTGGTAACCGAGATATCACTGGTGGTCTTCCACGCGTTGCGGACCTATTCGAAGCTCGTAAGCCAAAAGAGCCTGCGATCCTTGCTGAGCACACAGGTACTGTGTCATTCGGTAAAGAGACCAAAGGTAAGCGTCGTCTAGTGATCACTCGTGAAGGTGGTGACACCTACGAAGAGATGATTCCTAAGCACCGTCAGCTTAACGTGTTCGAAGGTGAGAAAGTGGAACGTGGTGATGTGATCGCCGACGGCCCAGAGTCTCCGCATGACATCCTTCGTCTACGTGGTATCCACGCTGTGACGCAATACATCGCGAACGAAGTTCAAGAAGTATACCGTCTGCAAGGCGTTAAGATTAACGATAAGCACATCGAGACTATCGTTCGTCAGATGCTACGTAAGTGTACTATCACACACGCTGGTGACTCAGAGTTCCTAGCGGGTGAGCAGGTAGAATACTCACAAGTGAAGATTGCGAACCGCCAGCTAGAAGCTGAAGGCAAAGAGCCAGCTCGCTTTGAACGTGAACTACTAGGTATCACGAAAGCGTCGCTAGCGACTGAGTCGTTCATCTCTGCGGCATCGTTCCAGGAAACAACTCGCGTACTAACAGAAGCGGCTGTTTCTGGTAAGCGTGATGAGCTACGTGGTCTGAAAGAAAACGTGATTGTTGGTCGTCTGATTCCAGCAGGTACCGGTTTCGCATACCACCAAGATCGTCAAGCGAAGCGTGCACAAGAGCAAGAAGGTCCATCTGCTGAACAAGCAACAGACAACCTTGCAGCATTGCTTAACGCAGGTTTCTCTTCTGAAGAGTAATCATACAGCGACATGAAAAAAGGCACCTTCGGGTGCCTTTTTTGTATTTTGGAATAGAATTTAGTGCCTAGTGCCTAGTGCCTAGTGCCTAGTGCCTAGAGGTCGATGTTTGTTGACTTATCGAAGTGAATCGACCTTTAAGTAAATGAGGGGGCTGGTTATAAGTTAAGCGCCGGGTGGAATGGCTAAGCTGTCCGCAATAAGCTGAATGAGGCGATCTTCGACTTCGAAGCGCTCTTCGATTACTTCGCCAATCTCAGACATGTCCGCATCAAAATCGTCTAACGTCTCGTCGTCGCTCACCGCTGCGTACTTATCGGTAAAGTTTAATAAAGGCTCAGTGGTCAGGACAATTTTACCGTAGGTATCGTTTATCTCATCGGTCGCTTCAAAGCCTGTCGAGCGCCATTTATCCATGACCATGTCGTAAATTTTAAAATGACCTTCGGAAATATAGTCGACCAGTTCGCCACAAAAATGTTGCAGTTCAGCAGGGGTAGGGAGTTCGACGACAGCCGTTTTCGAGGAGGTCGGTTGCAAGGCGGCAAGCTTACAAAATTCAACGATCAAACGTTGGCGGCTATCTAACCAATGGTCGATAACATCACTCGAACCGCCCCATTGTTCTTGGGTTCTTTTTAGTTTTCTTAACATGACCAGGCCCTCTTGTCGGATCACCATCCGGATGATCGTTACGCTTTGAAATCAAAGCAGGTTGAGAGAATTAACCTCTTGTCCTTACTAAAATTTATAGCCGGAGATCTTTCCCACTACAAACTCTGGTATGAATTTAGATTGCCAGTAAAATAGACGAACTGCAAGTAAAGGGAGTGGCTGATGTTAAAGAAAAGTGACACGAACCGTATGGGTGATGCTTACTGGTGTGTAGTCTCGGGAAGTGAGCTTTGGTTACCCGACGGTGCGTTGCCAAAAGGCTGTGCTGACACCCTCGAATTGCCTGCGCATGAGGCGATAGAAATCGGTCACTACGAAGGGCTTCCTGTTATGTGGCTTTGTGAGGAGTGGGTAGAGCAACCATTACCTCTTACTTCGCTTCGAGAAGCGCTTACGCTACCTGAGGCGCTGTTTCTGTTGGCCAGCAAAGCGGTGCAATATGGTCACATGCGTCAGACGATGCGTTTTTGCCCGCAATGCGGTGGCCGTAATCATCTCAATCACAATCAATTAGCGATGCAGTGTGGTGAATGCCGAACGTTGCATTATCCGCGCATTTTTCCCTGTATTATCGTCGCTGTACGCCACCAAGACTCGATTTTACTTGCTCAACACCCGAGACATCGAAATGGCATGTACACCGTCATAGCGGGCTTTGTAGAAGTCGGAGAGACCCTTGAGCAATGCGTGGCGCGAGAAGTCAAAGAGGAGACGGGGATTGACGTCACCAACGTGCGTTACTTTGGTAGTCAACCTTGGGCCTTTCCATCGAGCATGATGATGGGCTTTTTAGCCGACTATGCTGGTGGCACATTGAAACCCGACTACAGTGAGCTCAGTGATGCGCAGTGGTTTACGGTTGACGCGATGCCGCCCGTTGCGCCAGTCGGAACCATCGCGAGAGCACTGATTGAACATACGCTTGCAGAGATAAAAAAAACCCTCCGAGAGGGAGGGGGTAAGTAAGATGTCGTTATGAGATGCTGAACACGGAGATGTTCAGTTTATAATTGTAGTTTTCGCTAGCAAACAAATATTTAACACTCCAATGAGTTGAGCGCAAATTAAGCACTGATTTAATAGTAAATAACTTGATCTGGGTTGCAAAGCACACCGCTTTTGAGAGCTAAACAGTGTTAGAATACGAACGATAAAAAGTCAGCTTAAATGATTGGAAGAACAGAATGACAGAACTCAAAAACGATCGTTATCTTCGTGCTCTGCTCAAAGAGCCTGTTGATTACACCCCGGTATGGATGATGCGCCAAGCGGGTCGCTACCTGCCAGAATACAAAGCCACGCGCGCGCAAGCGGGTGATTTTATGTCACTGTGTAAAAACGCAGAGCTGGCCTCAGAAGTGACACTTCAACCGTTACGTCGCTTTCCACTTGATGCCGCGATTTTGTTCTCCGATATTTTGACGATTCCAGATGCGATGGGATTAGGCCTCCGCTTTGCTGCGGGTGAGGGCCCGGTGTTCGATCGCCCGATTACCTCGAAAGCTGACGTCGATAAAATTGGCATCCCAGATCCAGAAGGCGAACTTCAGTACGTCATGAACGCTGTGCGTCAAATTCGTAAAGATCTCAATGGTGACGTGCCGCTGATCGGTTTCTCGGGTAGCCCATGGACACTCGCTACCTACATGGTGGAAGGCGGCAGCTCGAAAGCCTTCACCAAAATCAAAAAGATGATGTACGCCGAGCCACAAACCTTGCACCTGCTGCTAGATAAACTGGCTGACAGTGTGATTGCGTACCTTAACGCGCAAATCAAAGCGGGCGCACAATCCGTGATGGTATTTGATACCTGGGGCGGTGTATTGACCCCTCGTGATTATCAGCTGTTCTCATTGCAGTACATGCACAAAATTGTCGATGGACTGGTGCGTGAAAACGAAGGTCGCCGCGTTCCTGTCACACTATTTACTAAAAACGGCGGAATGTGGCTTGAGCAGATCGCCGCAACAGGGTGTGATGCGGTCGGACTGGATTGGACCATCAACATCGAAAACGCCAAAGCGCGAGTCGGTGACAAAGTGGCACTGCAAGGCAACATGGACCCATCCATGCTCTATGCCTCACCGGAGCGAATCCAACAAGAGGTAGCGAGCATTCTGGCGGGCTTTGGTGATGCGGGCACAGGTCACGTATTTAACCTCGGACACGGCATCCATTTGGACGTGCCACCTGAAAATGCTGGCGTGTTTGTTGAGGCGGTCCACGAGTTATCCAAGCCATACCACAAATAATTGAGTAATCTTTGCAAAGCGCCTGATATGACCAGGCGCTTTTTTGTTATCGGTTACACTAGCCGCTATACTGCTGAAATAACAAGAAAGGATACGGATTATTCATGAAGACTCGCGACAAAATTGTCTTAGCGGCTTTGGAGCTGTTTAACGAGCATGGTGAACGCACCATTACCACCAATCATATCGCCGCGCATATTGATATTAGTCCCGGGAATCTCTATTACCACTTCCGCAATAAGCAAGAAATTGTGCGTGAGATTTTTACGCTCTACTCCAACGAGCTGCTTGAACGTTTCACGCCGATTCAAGGTCAGCAGGAGAGTTTGGTGTTACTTAAGCACTATCTCGACTCTATTTTTACCCTGATGTGGAAATACCGTTTCTTCTATGCCAACTTGCCAGAAATCTTGGGCCGAGATGAACAGCTGCATGATGACTACATTCAAGTGCAGGAGAAGCTGCAAACCAATCTCATTGGGATCATGCACGCCTTTGTCGCTTTGGATTTATTGGATGTCTCTGAGCAAGAAATGCAATCTCTGGTCACTAGCTTACATTTGATTGCGTCCAGTTGGCTGGCGTATCAATCTGCCATGTCTCCACGGACACAGATTACCGAGCAAGTCATTCATCGCGGAATGCTACAAATGATCGCCATTGTGAAGCCCAAAGCGACGGCTCAGGGGCTTGAACAGTTACAATTGTTTGAGGAAGGGGTCAAAGCCATGCATGCTTAACGGCGCGCACCACTGGCTTTTTCGATCCTAGTTATAACGAATTAAAATTGTTAGATTTTTTAAGACCCATTACAGTATCGAAAGATAAGTGAATGGGTTTTTTATGCATTACGATGTGTTTAATGGCGATGCCGATGGCATCATCGCCTTACTGCAACTGCGCTTAGCGCAGCCGAAAGAGACAACGCTGGTCACCGGCGTCAAACGTGACATCCAATTGCTAGACAAGGTATCGCCACAGCCTGGCGATAGCGTGACAGTGCTCGATATCTCGATGGAAAAAAATCGAGTCGCGTTGGAGAGCTTACTGCATGGCGGTGTGTCAGTCTTCTATGCCGATCATCACCGATCGGGCGACATCCCCGAGCACCCACTGCTCGATGCTCACATCAATCTCGATGCCAACATGTGTACCGCGCTCATTGTCGATCAGTGGCTCGACGGGCGTTTTCACTTTTGGGCCATCACCGCTGCCTTTGGCGACAATCTTATTGCGACAGCGCAGCAGCTAGCTACCCAAGCGGGGCTGGATGGTAAACAAGCCGCGCAGCTACAAGAGTTGGGGACGCTGATCAATTACAACGGTTATGGCGCCAAGATTGAGGACTTGCACTACCACCCGGCAGCACTGTTTAACACCCTTTTGGCTTATGATGATCCTTTTGCTGTGATTGCTGACAAGCACTCCCCATATTGGCAATTAAAAGC
Organism: Vibrio sp. R10-SG3-ISO3; assembly: GCF_059834225.1. Lineage (NCBI taxonomy): Bacteria > Pseudomonadati > Pseudomonadota > Gammaproteobacteria > Vibrionales > Vibrionaceae > Vibrio > Vibrio sp. R10-SG3-ISO3. The sequence continues at coordinate 16,665 of NZ_JCBDHE010000009.1, forward strand.
CGCTTATCACGCAGACATGGAGAGGGCATTGTCGGTGGAAGCCAGTTACCGTAGCCCAACATTGAGTGTCTTTGAATTGCCTGATGAACCCGCGGCAAGGCGTGTCAGCGGCGTGTATGGCAACGCGTTAGCGAATCAGGCGCCTCACTCTGCGCACGCAGTACTGACACAAAATCCTGATGGGAGTTTCTTGGTTTCACTGCGTGCGCCTTTGAACAATAAACAGGGAGCAGGGGCGATTTGTTCGGCGTTTGCGACGGGCGGTGGAAGAGAGGGGGCCGCTGGCATCAATGCGCTACCCGCCAATCAATTAGCGACGTTTATTGAACAGGTTGAGGCGTACTATCAGCCGCGCTGACCATCGCTAGGCTAACGGGTGAGCCACTGACTTGGGTCTTGGGTTTTGCTGTTACGGCGAATCTCAAAGTAGAGGGACGCCTGTGGCTGACCGCCAGTATCACCTGCTAGGGCAATGGTCTCTCCGGCGGTGACTTTGTCGCCTTCTTTTTTCATCAAACTTTGGTTAAACCCGTATAAGGTCATATCGCCTTTGCCGTGATCCAGCAGAACAACCAGGCCATAGCCTCGTAAATACTCCGCAAAGACCACGGTGCCAGAATAGACGGCTTTGACCGATTGACCGTAATCGGCATCAATCACCCATCCCTTCCAGCTTAATTGACCAGTTTGTGGCGCGCCGTAGCGATGTAGGATACGGCCTTTCAGTGGCCAAGGCAGTTTGCCTTTTTGTCGTGCAATACCATCCATCGGCACGGCATTGCGTTTAGCGGCCTTGGCGATTTCCGCTTTTAAGCGCGTCTCATTGCGTTGCAATTCAGAAAGGTAGACTTGGTCGTTGGAAATGCTCTTTTTGATGTTGGTGACCGTGCCTTGGCGACTGGATTGCGTTTTGGTGAGCGCGTTTTTCTGCTCAGTTTGCTGCTTGAGTAGTGCAGCAATTTGCGCTTGTTCTAACTCGAGTTGGCGTTGACTTGAGGTCAGCTTTTCAGTGGTGAGTTGCAACTCATCGATGATGTCAGCGCGCTGTTTGGCTAGGTGTTGGAAGTATTGGCTTATGCGATCTTCTTCCACACCACGATTGAGCATATTGGCTGGCGCTTTCGCACGTTCTGTCATGTAATAGGTCTGAATCAACTCGGCAAGCTTGTCGCTTTGGGCTTTTTTTTGTGCTTCTAGCTGATCAATTCGGCGTTGGAGCTCTGCAATGCTCTCTTGGGTTTTCTTTTGTTGCGCCTTGGTCTCAGTGATCTCTTTTTCGAGTCGAGTGATGCTCAGTTCTTGCTGTTTGAGAGACTGCTGAAGCTCATCGAGCTTTTTTTGTTGCGAGGAGAGATTTTGCTTTTGGCGGGAAATCTCGCTACTGACCCCTTTAAGCTCAGAGGTCGAGGCAAAACTGGTCATAGGAAGCCAACAGAGTACGGCGAGAATCCAAACCGTCATCGGTTTCAAAAGCAAACTGCGCTGTCCTTGCCCAACCAATACCATGGCTCTGTCTGTCCTAAGTGTTTGAGATTGGGTCAGTATACCCAAATCAGAAATTGGAATACACAAAAAGCCCGAGCATGGGCTCGGGCTTTGGTTCTCTATCACAGCAGCAAACTTATTTAACCAGAATTTCCCCGGTCATTTCTGCTGGGATTTCTAGACCTGCAAGAGACAGCATGGTTGGCGCTAGGTCAGACAGTTTTCCGCCTTCTTTAAACTCAACCGCTTTGTCACCAACGTAAATCAGAGGCACCGGTAGGTTGGTGTGCGCAGTGTGTGTGCCGCCTGTTTCTGGGTCGACCATCATTTCCGCGTTACCGTGGTCTGCTGTGATCAGCAGTTGACCGCCCACTTCTTTGATCGCTTCAACGACTTGGCCAACGCTGGCGTCTAGCGCTTCAATCGCTTTTTCTGCTGCGTCGTACACACCTGTGTGACCGACCATATCGGCGTTCGGGTAGTTACAGATGATGGTGTCGTATTTGCCAGATTTGATCGCTGCGACCATCTTTTCAGTCAGTTCAGCAGAGCTCATCTCTGGTTGAAGGTCGTACGTCGCCACTTTTGGAGAAGCCACGAGTTGACGCTCTTCACCGTCAAACTCTTGCTCAACACCACCGTTGAAGAAGAAGGTCACGTGTGCGTATTTTTCTGTCTCTGAAATACGCAGCTGAGTTTGACCTTGCTTTGATAGCCACTCACCGTAGGTGTTCTCAAGAGACGCCGGTGGGAAGGCAATCGCCAGTGGGATATCGGCAGCGTACTGAGTCAGCATCACAAAATGAAGGGCTGGGAATACCGCACGCTCAAAACCGTCAAACTCAGGAACGAAAGCACGCGTAATTTGGCGTGCGCGGTCTGCACGGTAGTTCATGAAGATCAGCGCATCTCCATCTTGCATGATGGCGTCTTCTTGTGCGTCAGTCTTAATCGCAGTGGCTTTAACAAATTCGTCGTTCTCTTCGCGAGCGTAAGCCGCTTCAAGACCCGCAACCGCAGAATCAAACGTGAAGTCCGCTTTAGCTTGCGTTAGCAAGTCGTAAGCAACTTGAACACGTTCCCAGTTGTTGTCACGGTCCATTGCGTAGTAACGGCCCACTAGAGAAGCAATGCGACCTTTACCCAGCTTCGCAAACAGTTCATCAAAGCGCTTGAGTGAGTTTTCTGCGCTGCGTGGTGGTGTGTCACGACCGTCTAGGAAGCAGTGTAGGTAGATCTTTTCTGCGCCACGAGCGGCAGCCATTTCTACCGCTGCGTAGATGTGATCTTCGTGAGAGTGAACACCGCCTGGTGACATCAGACCCATGATATGAACCGCTTTCCCGGCTTTTACCGCCGCGTCTACTGCTTCGACTAGCGCTGGCGTTTCGGCAAATTCGCCGTCAGAGATGGATTTGGTGATACGAGTCAGATCTTGGTAAACCACACGGCCAGCACCAATGTTTGTGTGACCCACTTCTGAGTTACCCATTTGACCGTCCGGTAGACCAACGTCCATACCTGATGCAGAAATGAGCGTGTGTGGGTGGTTAGCAAGTAGCGCATCCATAACCGGTTTTTTTGCGTTTGCGATAGCGTTGCTTGCTGTGTCCTCACGGTGACCGTAACCGTCAAGGATAACTAGAGCCAATGGCTTCTTAGCTGACATAGTGATGTCCTCGTTAAAATTTCAAAGTAACTTTGGAAACAAAATTAGCGTAATTTTACTACACTTTTTAACCAAAACTGTAGGTTAAGATCAAATAAACTGGGCGAAATGCCGTTGTTATCTTTCACCATGCCCAGTGTGTGGAATTACTCCGTCTCTCTTTACTTGCCAGTCTCGACCTAATTTTATCCCTTTTAAAGCGGAATCTATCTATTAGTTCAATAGGTGCTATTGATGGCCGCTGTTCACACTAACCTGTGTGAGCCTTGGGTTCAACTCACCAAGATACTGGTGCCGGCGACCGCGACCAAAGCGCCAATCCACGCATAACGGTTGGGGCGCTTTTTGGTGTAGATCCACAGTATAGGCAACAACATGATGGGCGTGGTAGAAGAGAGCAGCGCGACCATACCGACGTTCCCTTCACGCAGCGCATAGAGGATCAGTGTCATCCCTACTGCCATCGCGAGAAAACCGTTGATCGCGGTAATCGCAAAAATGCGCGTGTTCATCGGTTGCGTCGCTCTCGCTAGCCGTGCGCCGGAGAGAAAAAAGACGCTGTGCGCGACAAAGGCTGTCATCATACGCATGGCGGAGGCGGCGATGGGATCGATCGCGGTTTGCATGATCGGCTTGGCGATAATGCCGCCCAATGCCTGACACAGCGCAGCGAGGAGGCCAAGTCCGATCCCTGCCCAAATGTTGCCTTTAATGGACTCCAAGCTATTCGCTGCTTGACCTCTGCGCCCGAAAAATATCGCTGTTAAGACACCAGAAAAGACCAGTGCTGAACCGATGAGCTCAAGCGAGGTCATGCTTTCGCTAAACAGGAAATAGCCGAGTACGGCAGAGAACACCGCATGGCATGAGAAAAGCAAACCCGCTTGTCGTGGTCCCATGCGATTGAGACAGGCAAACAGAGCGGTATCACCGATGAAGATACCCACTAAGCCCGATAGCGCCATGGCCGATACCGCAGTGAGCTCAACGCTTGCCCAGCCACCCGTCAACCAAGCCATCGAGGCGAGAATGACAGACGTACACCCCATTCGCCAGCGGCTGTAGGCAAAGGTCCCTAAGTGCTGCGCAGGTGTGACAGACAAAATACTCGCTACCGCCCATAAAAGCGCGGCCGCCAATGCCAGCCATTCATAGCCCATAATCGTGAAATCCAAAGCAAATCATTAAGGTAAGCAATATGCACGAAAACGCGCTAGAAACAAAGCGCCCAGGTAAGAGAACCTGGGCGCCGAGCTAAGTATGACCTGTGGGGCAACGGTTACGTAAGAATGAGCGTTGCTGCATAAACAATCGCAAGACCAATCAAACCAATAATGACGCCGGTTTTGGCCATGTCTTTGCTCTCAATCAGTCCTGTTGAGTAAGCAAGGGAGTTCGGCGGTGTTGAGACAGGCAAAATCATACCGAGAGAGGCGGAGAAGGCCACCACCACCAACAAGGCTTGCAGCCCGCCAATGGCTGCCAAGCTCTCCATCGAAGCGCCGATGGCTGCTGCGATGGGCATCAACAAGTTGGCGGTCGCGGTGTTGGACATAAAGTTGGCCATCAACCAACACACCATAGACAACGTGATGACCACCGCGACAGGCGAGAGGGTCTCGTAATCGATCGCATGTGCCAGCGCTTCAGCGAGCCCAGTTTTATCCAGACCAATGCCGATTGCGATACCACCGGCAACCAGCCACAGCACATCCCAGTTGATCAGTTTGAGTTCTGCTTTGCCCATAATGCCAGTCAAGGTGAAGACGGCGAGAGGAATGATCGAAACCACATAGGTGTTCATGCCGTGCAACTGAGTGGTCATCCACAGCAAAATAGTGATGGCGAAGGTGCAATAGACGGTAATGGCCCGCCAGTTGCGTTGGAACTGACCATCGAGCTTGAGCTGCATCTCATTGGATGTGGCGGGGAAGAGCTTTTGCAGCAAAAACCAAGCAATGGTGAGCTGAATAATCACGAAGGGCAGACCCATCATCATCCAGCTTAAGAAGGTAATCGAGTTGTCACCCGTCAGGTATTGCAGCGCGATGGCGTTGGGAGGGGTACCAATCGGTGTGGCAATGCCACCCGTATTGGCGGCAATAGGGATACATAACACTAACGCTTTGATGCCCAAATCCCCTTTGGGTGCAGAAGCGACAATCGGGCCAAGTAAGGCCAGCATCATGACAGTGGTTGCGGTGTTCGACATAAACATCGAAAACACAGCGGTGATCAGCATTAATCCCAACATGATGAACTTGGGCTGTTTGCCAAAGGGTTTGAGTAGCACCCGTGCTAGGTTGTTGTCGAGTTCATATTTTGAGGCTGCGATCGCAAGGGCAAAACCGCCCATAAAGAGAATAATAATTGGCGAGGAAAAGGCGCTGAATATGTCTGTGTAATCGAGCAATACGCCTAGGTCATGATGGGGTGGCGGGGTTCGAAACCAGTGTAATCCTTTATTGGAAATCATCACCAACTCAAGCGCGATAATCAGGATAGAAGTGGCAAAAACAGGTACTGGCTCTAACACCCACAGCAACGCCGCCAGCAAGAATATGGCCAGTAGGCGATGTTGGATCAGGGTTAAGTCGTCAATGGGAATCCAATAGATGGGCATAAAAAGCACAGCAAGAGGGAGCCCAAAACTGACCAGAAGTTTGATAAGGATTCCGGGTTTCAACATGACAGTAAACCTCAAGGTTTTTCGACGAAACACTAGAGTAATTTACAATCAAATTAAGGTCTTGGACGTAGCTGGAACTTTTAGCAAACAGTTGAAAATGTTCACTGGGTTTTGTCTTGGGTCAAAAAAGCCCCAACTTCGCGGGGCTTGGAGAGGCGGTGTGAATCGAACGCTCAGTTATTCAGACTCAGAGGTTGATTCACTCTGGGTCGCGTTGCGTTGGTGTGCGTAAGGCGTGCCCATAACGGTGGTCGCACCGGTACTCATTGCGTCATCAAAGGTGATCGCGTCTTTTGCAAAAAGGTTGATGACGGTAGAGCCGAGCTTAAAGCGCCCCATCTCCTGGCCTTTTTTCAAGATCACGGCTTTGTTACCAGTGGCTGGGTAATCCCATTTGTACACTGTGTTGCCACGAGGAGGGGTGACGGTGCCAGCCCAGACTTGCTCAATGCTACCAACAATCGTTGCCCCTACCAGCACTTGCGCCATCGGACCGAACTCAGTATCAAAAATCGACACCACGCGTTCGTTGCGGGCAAAGAGGTTAGGTACATTCTCGGCGGTCAGTGGGTTGACCGAGAACAGATCGCCCGGTACGTAAATCATCTGGCGCAGCGTGCCATCGCATGGCATGTGTACGCGATGGTAATCACGAGGCGAAAGGTACAAGGTCGCAAAGTCACCCTCAGCAAACTCTTTGGCCAACTCGGCGTCACCACCAAGTAATTCTTGCGCGGTATAATCGTGCCCTTTGGCTTGGATCAGTTTGCCATCTTGAATTGGGCCAAATTGACTCACACAGGCATCTGCAGGGTGAGTAATTACTGACTCACCTTCTGCGATTGGGCGAGCGCCTTCTTTGAGTTCACGGACAAAGAAATCATTAAATGTGGCAAAGTGCTTAGGATCCGAATGCTTCGCTTCGTCCATATTCACGTTGTACTGTTTGATAAACCATTTGATGATGGCTGTGGTTAGACCGCCTGCTTTGGCAGAGGCTAGCTTGCCCACAAGGCGAGTGAGGCCGTGTTGTGGGATCCAGTATTGCAGCCCAACTTTAATCTTATCCATGGTGTTTGATTCCAATATCGAAATAACAGGTTGCGATTGCACGCGCTTAATCGGGCGCGAGATACTAATCAATCTGGCTTTAAAAGTCAGCCATTCTCATTCAACTTTCCAAGCTTACTAGGCACTTTAAGACCCAGAGCAAGGAATCTGTGCTCTAGGGGCTAAAGATCCGCTTTCTTGTTACGTGAATACTGACGATTGGCTTTGTTTTCTGCCATGCTCTCTAAGATGCGGTGGTAGTTGTCGAAACGCACTTCGCTGATGTCGCCTTTCTCCACGGCTTCAACCAGTAGACAGCCTGGATCATCTAAGTGCTTGCAGTCCCTGAACTTGCAGCCCCCTAGATAGGGTTTGAACTCGACAAACGCCTCGGTTACCTGTTCTGCTTCGAGATGCCAAAGGCCAAATTCGCGCACCCCAGGTGAGTCGATTAAGTCACCACCGGAAGGGATGTGATAGAGGCGAGAGGCGGTCGTGGTGTGTTGTCCTAGGCCGGAATTTTCAGAAATTTCCCCTTCCTCGACATTAAACTGTGGCATCAAGGCATTAACCAAGCTCGATTTACCCACACCCGATTGACCGACAAAAATATTGATCCGCCCTTGCAGCTCCGCTTCGAGGGCCTCGATACCTTCTCCGGTCTGTTTACTGACCAGCAATACCGGGTAGCCGATACGTTGGTACTCTTCGAGCCAAGATTGGTAAGTCTCACGTTGCGCCTCATCGAGAAGATCGATTTTGTTGAGCACAATCAGAGGGGCGATCTGCAACGTTTCAGCCGCCACTAGGTAGCGGTCAATAATGTTGAGAGATAACTCAGGCAAAACGGATGAGACGATCACCATTTGGTCGACATTCGCCGCAACCGGTTTAAGGCCGTCGTAATAGTCAGGTCGAGTGAGGACGGAAGTCCGTGGCTCCACCGCTTCCACTACGCCGGAAATGCCGTCCATCGATTCTAATCCAGCGCGCCAAATCACCTTGTCGCCAGAGACAAGAGATTCGATACCACGACGAAGGTTGCAGCGGTGCACCTCTAGTGTTTCGCTATCTTCAATATCTGCATGTTGACCAAAGCGTGTAATGACCAGGCCTTTCTTGGTCGCACCCAGCATGGTTTCGTCCCATTGCACGGACTCTTCACTTTTTAGCTTACGCTTTTGGTTGCTGCGTACTCGCCTAACTTGACCTTTGGTGAGCTTTTTCTTTTTTGCCACAGTGTTTACTTAACCATTTCTCTGCATTGTCGATCCGCTCGATTGCTATCTTGAGGATCAGAATTTGGGTATAGTACCCTTTTTAGAGATAAACCAATAGGCAACACTTTATGTCCTTTAGCGATCAAAATTTAATTTGGATTGATCTTGAGATGACGGGGCTTGACCCGGAGACTCACAAAATCATCGAAATCGCGACCATTGTCACCGATGCTCAGCTCAACATTTTAGCTGAAGGGCCCGTACTTGCCATCCATCAACCAGAATCTGAATTGGCAAAAATGGATGAGTGGTGCACGACCACGCATACCGCCAGTGGTTTGGTGGAGAGAGTTCGCCAGAGCCAAGTGAGCGAGCAGCAAGCGGTAGAGCAGACCTTAGCCTTTTTAGAGCAATGGGTAGCGAAAGGCCAATCACCGATTTGTGGCAATAGTATTGGTCAAGATCGTCGATTCTTGTACCAACATATGCCAGAGCTCGAAGCCTATTTCCATTACCGGTACATCGACGTCAGCACGCTGAAAGAGTTGACGCGTCGTTGGAAGCCGGAAGTGTTGACGCAGTTTTCGAAAAAGGGCAGCCATTTGGCGATGGACGACATCAAAGAGTCGATCGCAGAGCTCAAGTTCTATCGCGAAACCATCATGACCATATAGTCTCGATGGCGATGAGTCCATCTCGCGAAAAACAGACAACCCCGCACTCATACTGCGGGGTTGTCTGTTTTAGGTCCGTATTGATATAACAAAGAGTATTAAGGGATCGGTAAGAAGACAAACTGCGCCACACCTTGGACGACCTTGGTGATACTGCGATTGGTTTTGTCTGCGACGATGAGCGCCATCATATCTTGAATCATCACCATCTTGGCGAACAGCCGATCAAAGCTGATGTCATAGTCGTCCCCCTCAAGTTGGTTTGAGAGGAGAAACAACTCGCCCGTATCATCTCTGCGCTTATATAAGCGCCAGACAAACACTTCTATATTGCGTGCGCTGTTATAGAGTGCCTGCTCATCCAGAGAATCGAGGATGAAGAACTCTTGCTGGTGGTTGTACGATCGCCTGAGCATCTCTGTCAGTCCGACCATTGCCGCGAACACGCGATCTCCTTGGAAGTCATCATTGAAACTGAGCAGTATCGCATCAATGCTGGTTAGACCGCCGAGTTCCTCGAACACTAAGCTCGGGAGTTCAATGGTGTCCTCGTCGCCAAAGATTTGCGTGAGTCG